>NZ_KV917378.1:1215868-1388368 GCF_002019735.1 Salipaludibacillus agaradhaerens | reverse complement strand
ATTCCACAGTAGCTCAGTGGTAGAGCAATCGGCTGTTAACCGATCGGTCGTAGGTTCGAATCCTACCTGTGGAGCCATGGAGAGCTGTCCGAGAGGTCGAAGGAGCACGATTGGAAATCGTGTAGGCGGTGTAGAACCGTCTCGAGGGTTCGAATCCCTCGCTCTCCGCCAGAGTATCTGGCCCGTTGGTCAAGTGGTTAAGACACCGCCCTTTCACGGCGGTAACACGGGTTCGAATCCCGTACGGGTCACCATTATTTATATTTAACACTTTTAATTTTGAAACATATAGTAATTTATATAGTTATTTACATACTGGAGGATTAGCTCAGTTGGGAGAGCATCTGCCTTACAAGCAGGGGGTCGGCGGTTCGAGCCCGTCATCCTCCACCAGCTTAAATTAATATTATCACGCTTTTCACAGGAAATTATTTGGTTTTCATATCGTCGCGGGGTGGAGCAGTCTGGTAGCTCGTTGGGCTCATAACCCAAAGGTCGGTGGTTCAAATCCGCCCCCCGCAACCAATTTAAGTTGTTGTTACTACGTCGAAAAAGCTTCGAAGTATATAGAAGTTAATTACTTAGTAGTTTAATGTTTAGATATAATACGACTTTAAGTCATCATACATATTTGGCTCGGTAGCTCAGTTGGTAGAGCAACGGACTGAAAATCCGTGTGTCGGCGGTTCGATTCCGTCCCGAGCCACCATTGTGCTGGCCTAGCTCAATTGGTAGAGCAACTGACTTGTAATCAGTAGGTTGGGGGTTCAAGTCCTCTGGCCAGCACCATGATTTTTCTTCTTGACTAATTTAATATCTTTTTGTATTATGTAAATTGTCTGTAATGGAGGGGTAGCGAAGTGGCTAAACGCGGCGGACTGTAAATCCGCTCCCTACGGGTTCGGGAGTTCGAATCTCTCCCCCTCCACCATTACTTTATTTAAAAAGTTAAACTATACTTAGGGGCATAGTTTAACGGTAGAACAGAGGTCTCCAAAACCTCCGGTGTGGGTTCGATTCCTACTGCCCCTGCCAATATGTTGAATATGGCGGCTGTGGCGAAGTGGTTAACGCACCGGATTGTGGTTCCGGCATTCGTGGGTTCGATTCCCATCAGCCGCCCCATTGATTTAATCTTTATAGGCCCATAGCCAAGCGGTAAGGCATCGGATTTTGATTCCGTGACGCGCAGGTTCGAATCCTGCTGGGCCTGCCATTTTAATATGCGGGAATAGCTCAGTGGTAGAGCACCACCTTGCCAAGGTGGGGGTCGCGGGTTCGAATCCCGTTTCCCGCTCCAGTGGCGGCATAGCCAAGTGGTAAGGCAGAGGTCTGCAAAACCTTTATCACCGGTTCAAATCCGGTTGCCGCCTCCATATTAAGTCCAATTCTAATTGCCGGGGTGGTGGAATTGGCAGACACACAGGACTTAAAATCCTGCGGTAAGTGATTACCGTGCCGGTTCAAGTCCGGCCCTCGGCACCAGTTTTTGATCTAATTATTTATATTTTATTGTTGTGCCGGTGTGGCGGAATTGGCAGACGCGCGGGACTCAAAATCCCGTGTCTTCACGGACGTGTCGGTTCGACCCCGACCACCGGTACCATCTACATATTTTACGATAACTTAAACATTCATTTAGCTCATAAACATTGAATTATCAATGTTTATGAGCTTTTTATTTTTTGGGGAATGCGATAGAAAACATTAAGAAATGAATTTATTTTAGAGAAGTTTTAAACACTATTGGCTCAATGTGCTGACTATTCAGAGCTCTTCTTTCTTATGGAACTCTTTAATGACGTGGGAGGATTGTCTTAAGGTAGTATTATCAGGATCATTATGATCTAATTTATCACTTACAAAGTGAATCGGGCTTTTTTATACATAGTTAAACTTGGGTGAGTATGTGGTAAATCATGAATGGATATACATCTGACTCATCATATAAGTCTAATTTTTAGCTCCTATTGCCTCCTCTTTGACTTGATTTTCTCGGCGGCTGATAATAAAACGACTGATCGTAACTATTTAGCATAACGTTAAAAAAATTATATTCAGAATTATATCTTCGAATTCACCTCTAATAATATGAAAGATGCCACCAGATAATACAACAACAGAAAGACCTAAACCAGCTAGAATTGAAAGTAATTAACATCTCCTTTTCACTTTTGCGGAAAGGAAGCGTGCTGCAACCTTATCCTTCTCTTGTGCAATTCCTATTACAAGTGCATTATATAATTATAAAGAGTGTATGAAAATTAAGTACTTTAATTAAACATAGTATATAAAAAGTAACCATAGATTTGCTATAAAAGGGGGATTAGACAAAATAACGTTGATAATTGGATATTATACGAATTTTTTAGGTTAGAATATAAAAGTTGTGCATCATGATCGTTTACTGGTAGCTGCCTAGATTATTTCTAACCATATAAATCAAAGGAGATGCACTAAAATGAAAGCAGTTATTTGTACACAATACGGATCGCCTGAAGTTCTTCAAACTAAAGAAGTGGAAAAACCTAAACCTAAAGATAATGAAGTTTTGATAAAAATATATGCAACAACCGCTCATATTGGCGATACACGCATTAGAAGAGCGGATCCGTTTTTGGTAAGGTTTATTTTTGGACTGTTCAAACCCAAAAAAAATCTAATACTTGGCCTAGAAATTTCAGGTGTTGTTGAATCTGTCGGGAAAGATATAAAAACATTTAGAAAAGGGGACAACGTATTTGCGTTGACTGGTTTTGGTTTGGGAGGCTATGCTGAATATTGTTGTCTGCCAGAAAAGGTTAAAGAGGGAACTCAGCAAAGAAAGGGACTGGTTGCCTTAAAACCTGGGAATTTAACTTTCGAACAAGCTGCAACTATTCCCGCAGGAGGACTTACTGCCTTAAAAAACCTACAAAAAGCAAATATACGAAAAGGCGATAAAATTTTGATAAACGGAGCTTCGGGAAGTTTAGGAACATACGCCATCCAATTGGCAAAATACTATGGAGCAGACGTTACTGCTGTATGTAGAGCAGAGAATTTTGAATTAGTAAAATCCATTGGAGCTGATAAAGTAATTGATTATACGAAAGAAGACTTCATCCAAAAGCAAGTTAAATACGACATTGTGTATGATGCTGTAATGAAGTTAAAAGCATCAAAAAGCAGGAAAATATTAAAAAATAAAGGCGTTTTTCTAAACAACTCTCGTCTTCCAAAAATAAAAGAAGAAGACTTACTGTTTCTAAAGAACTTGATTGAAAAAAACAACCTAAAACCCATTATGGATAGGACGTATTCTATAGAAGAAATTGTTGAGGCACATAGGTACGTTGACAAGGGACACAAAAAAGGAAATGTGGCAGTAACGATATTTGATGAATAACGAACGTACAACAGCGAGGGTTATGGCGTCGCACGCTCTAATCCATGAGACAAAGATTAAGAATCATCTAAGTTTATTGGACCTTGAGGGTTGTGCAACTTATTCATTGTCTTCCATTTACTCATTTGTTACATATAAAATAGGATTTTAAATGATAGTTCAATAGATGTGTGGGATACTCGTACAGAAAGAAATCATTTTACACATCATCCATACAAAACCTTATAAACTAAATAGCTATTACCCCATTTTGCCCCTTAATTACACAACCCACCATTAAGTTCATTAATATCATTATTAGCCCGTGCCTTTATACAAAAAGCTTACGGGCTTTTTATATTAATCGAAATTACTATAGAAAGCGATTGATTTTTTTACACTAGTCTGTTCCTCTAGTTCCTTCACGTATTAGACTATCGGTTAATTGAATTGAAGTACATGATAGTAAGCTCCCAAACTGATGGTTAGATGCTATTAGAAGCTACTACCTCTTTATACCTTGACTGAAGAAATCTTTGCTCATCATCTCTCATAATTAAACGTGTTTTAGCCTATTGTGTTTGGTTTGATTGAAATTTACTCGTTAACAAATAGGCCTTGTCATTAATAGCCT
This sequence comes from Salipaludibacillus agaradhaerens, assembly GCF_002019735.1. Lineage (NCBI taxonomy): Bacteria > Bacillati > Bacillota > Bacilli > Caryophanales > Bacillaceae > Salipaludibacillus > Salipaludibacillus agaradhaerens. Next base: position 1,384,367 of record NZ_KV917378.1, on the reverse strand, counting down.
GTTGGCCTGTTATGTTGGATAGAGATAACTATAAAGAATTTTAAAGAAGAGAGTATTGAAACTTCTTAAGGATAGAGGCAAAAAACGCTTGAAGAAGTCCCTTTATCTGTCTGACATGTGGCCATATGAGTGGCCATTTCGTGAAATATAACGTTGTACAGATTAAAAAATAACGCAAAGAATTGGAAAATCTCTTGCTAGAAATGATGTAATAGATTAGAATAAGAACAGGTGTTCGCGAAAAATGCAAACACAGATATAAGAATAAAAGGAGGGGTGCGTTAAAAATGATATATTTTTCTTGCTTTTTATCCGAAAAGGGAGATTAAATTCGTAATATAAGATGAAATCCTAGAAAGGAGCAAAGCGATGAATCAAACCGAATATCTTAGTAAAAAAACATGTAGACACAAAGAATTCACACATGTTAGAAAATCGAACAAATCTACCAGCTTTTAAAAGCTGAGTGCGACGGAATGACCTAAAATAGCGACGTCCATTTGGACAACCATCCACGAGGTAGAAGCCCTTTATGAAGACATGTTAGTAAAAGGCCATGAAAAGCACGTTGGTCAACGTCCTTTTACCCTTATTAATTGTCAGTATTAAAAATAGACGGGCAGATTATTACAAAAAGAACCAAAGCTGAAGTAGCAAGAAATGCTACTACCTATTGTATGTGATCCGATTCCTCTATTAGTTCCAGTGTTAAATAAAAAAGAAGAAGACCAGCGGCAACTGCTCTCCTTCTTAATTGACCCTAAGAAAAAGGTCGATGCGAAGACGACGGCAATCGTCAACGCGTTTCCTGATTATGAATCCCAATCAGCCTTAGCAGAAGATTTGGGATTCGATCGTAAAACCATTAGGCAAAAATTAAAAAGCTTAGCGGAAAACTATGACGAGGACGTCATGGGTGAATTACGCTTATACTTTTCTGCCTAATATGATAAACGCATTGAAGGATCTCTCCTTGAGCGTTATCACAATGTAACCAACAGTTATCGAATTTGTATAATGCCTCATCAACTGTTGTATAAATGTACAATTTAAAAGTCTATATTCCAACTCATACTACCACATTGAGGTTATTTATGCAATTGATATTCAATCTCTCATAGTGTCATTGTGAAACAAATATTTAAATGTGAACGAAAGATAGAAGAATGCATGTAGCGTCTTGTATGAGCTGCCATCATGCTAACAAGACGGTAATTTTTTAATCAACTACGTAAATATTCATTAGAGACACACGACACAAGTCGTCTTGGCTAAGTGTACCTAGTAGTGAGTTGAAAGTATGATAATAAACTTGACTTAACTAAATATAGCATGATTTTTAAGAAGGAGGGATAGTGATGAGTGTATATGATAAGGAAACAAAAATTCGTCGTTATTCCACACAGTACCACTCTCTTGGAACCTTATTAGGTGTACGTCGATTATTACGAGATTACCATATATTAAAAGAACGACGTTATGCCGGCGATTATGTAGCCTGTGATGTTTTGACAGATTTAGACACAGCTATATCACTTGCACATCTGACAATAAGACAACTCCAAACTTTAAAGCTCATTTATTTTAATGATTTAACACAGAAAAGTGCAGCGAAACAACTAGATCTTCGACAAGATACCATTAGCAGACATGAAAAAGCAGCAATTCAAAAGGTCGCCGCTGTTTATCACTATTGGACAGAGATCGGTGAAGGTTATTAAGAAAATGGGGGTTACTAGATGACGAACACAGAATTGAAAGCAAGAATAGACACTTTATGGGGTGAGACGAAAACAGGAAAAATACCACGTGACAATCGATTAGAAGCTATTGATAGTTTGATAGAATCTTATTTTAAAACATCAGGAGAACCGATAAAAGGAGGAGCACTTGTCCGACTAGCGGCACTCTGCTTATACGAGGAAATCTCAGATGCGCATCCAGATAAAATGACGCGAGAAGAGTATCCGATAATGAGCGATAACCAATATCGGAGAAAAACAGAAGGACGGCATGTTGGCCGAGGTGGTTTAACAGGGAAATTGCGGCCGTTAACCCGTGAGGTTCCTCTTTCTTTAGCAGCTAACATTGCAGCGGATGGAAGAGAATACATTTATCCCTCCCGTCGTGAAGTAGATATACAGGAAGCGATCGACATGGAGTGTTATCGATACAATCATATAGATAGTATTGCCAATTAATGATCATCTAAATGAATGTCACAATTGGGTTTCCAATACGAATAAGTGAACATGTTAAATACTCTATTAAACGTTCGTTTTTAAAAAGGCTACCATAAGAAACGATGATTCACCATGAAGCAGAGAAGTCTGAAGGTCCAATGGTGATACTATCATTTACTGAAGACGCCCTCTTAGGAATGGGGCCTTCTGTAGCCGATAGGTCAATGTGTCAGTCGTTTTTACAGGTAGTTTGTAAGGGGATTTGGTCTACTTACTAAAAATAAAAAAGTTTTTTATTAAAACTATCCATTTTTTTAGCCATTAGTTATCTTACCTTTTATGAAGGAGAGACAACATCCCTTACTCACTGACTGAAACGTTCTTAACATTTGGCGTTACGCTTTAACGAAGTGGTGGAGATAGTGTGTGAGTTTCATATGCTAGTCCGGAGAACTCATGGCACGCTAAAACAATTTTAAAACTCACATTGTAAATGGCGTGGCTAGAATGTTTAAAGAAACGTGACAGAGGAGAAAAGGCTGTGTCTACCTGATTAAAACAATGTGGTCGGAAATCTCTAACCGATTACAGAAGGATGTTCCGTTTATGCGGAAATACATTTAAAATTTTAGGAGGAATAAATTATGGCAATGGAATACAAAGGTGATGACGTATTATTTGCAGTGGCAATTTCAGATGAAAATGGGGAGACATTGGTCCGACCATTTAACCAAACAGGTGGATCAACAAATATTTCTGCAGAGAGTATTGATTTAACGACAAAAGATAAGACAGGCTCCGATTATGGCAGCGTGTCACAAGAAGTTTCTTTAGAAGGGATTGTTACGGAAGGTGATCCGTTTGTGAATCACATTAAAAAGGCACTTCGTAATAAGGAGTTTGTGAAAATTTACGAAATTGATACACGAACGAAAGAAGCGGAACATGGCATGTATATGGTTTCTTCTTTTGAGCGCACTTATAGTAATGGTGAGTTCGCTACGTACTCTTTAAGTGGGACGTTAAATGGAGATGTATCAGATGAAACATTGGTGGAAATCCCTGAAGGTGCTCCAGCAACTGAAGAAACACCCTAACCAGCCCGAGGAACCAGAATCACCAGACCAACCTGATAATGGTGAATCTGGTGAGGGCGAGGGTGATGAGTAATAGTGAAAGGCGGCGTCCACATGAGGGCGCCTATTTTATTTTGAACATAACCGAAAGGATGATGAATAGATGGCAACATTTGAAATCCAAGAAAAAGAATATGAGCTTAAGTTAACGTTTGATAGTGTGAAGTATTTAAACAATGTGGTAGAAGGGGGCTCTTTAGGTTTGATCGGGAAAGCGATGATGGGCGACCTAGACGTTTTCTCTCATATTGTCCACGCAGGTCTTTTCCACCATGGTAAGAATTTTTCCTTTAAGGAAGTAGAAGCAGAAATCGAAAAGGCAATTGCCAGTGAAATGTTAGATGGACAAGACGTGTTCGCTATCTGCAATGAGGTTGTAACGGATAGTTTTTTCTACAAAAAGCAAGTAAACAAGCTTCTAGCGGACAATCCAGAAGCCTTCGAAGCACTCAAGAAGCTGAAATCTTAAGTGAATTAGGAGAAATAACGGAAGTAGAACGCCAGCTAGCGGATAGTTGGCGCTATTTACGTTTAACGCCTGTTGAATTTTATCGGCTGACGCCGCGGGAATTTCAAATCATGATGCGGATGGAACGTGAGTACCTTCATGATGAGCTGGAGCGCGCGGCGCGTATTGCTCTCATGCACGAGCAAGCATCACGGGCGAAACGGCCGAAGCTATCCGACTTGTATAAGCGTCCAACAAATGAGCATAACGATGAGACGCTTGCAGATAAAGCAGAAGCAGCCAATCACGCACAAGAATGGCTCGCCCAATTCACGTTCGAATCGCGTGAAAAAAATAAAGAAAGGAGGTAGTAATTATGGATGAAGGAAAAATTAAGTCTTTTGCTGAAGGACTTAAGAAGTGGACAGACAGTCTTTCTGAAGCATCCCAAAAAATTGGTGAATTTTCTAAGGGGAATGAAGACGCTTTTAAGGTGATAGGGGATTATGGTCAGAAAATTGCTGGATTAGGAGAAAATCTATCTGGTGGGCTCAGTTCAGCTATAAAAACCAGCACAGAGTTTACAGATAATCTGTCGAGAGTAGGAGAGATTATCGGCTTAACAGGTGGAAAATTCAATACATTCTTGGGTATATTGAATCCTCTAGTTTTGGCTATAGTTGCCATAGGAGCAGCTTTAGTATATGCCTACAATGAATTTGAGTGGTTTAGTGACATTGTCGATGCAGCTTGGGCAAAAGTTGAAGAGTCTTTTACGACTGCTGTTCAAGCTATATGGGATATTATTAACGATATCTTTGGGCAAATTATGACGATTATTTCCCCAGTAATGGAACTTATAAAAGAAGACTTTACAGCAGCAGGTGAGGTCATTATAGAGAACTTTGGAGAGGCATTTATGTTTATAGCCGATCTTATCTCCGACGTTATCACGTTTATTAGTGAAGTGATTATGACCGGGCTCGCTTTGATCCAAGAGTTTTTAATAGAACACGGTGATACGATTACTGAAATTCTAATGGGAGCTTATGAGTTTATTAAGGAAGGAATCGAATTTGTCATTGGCTTCATTGCAGATATTGTTGAAATGGTTTTAGATGCGATATCCCAATTTTGGGACGAACATGGTCAAACTATTATGGCGTTTGCAGAGGGAGCATGGGAGACGATAAAAACCGTCGTCTCAGAGGTGATTAGTGCGGTAATGGGCGTCGTTAATTATGTTCTGGATCAAATCAGTCAATTGTGGGACGAGCATGGAGAAACCATTATGGCGATTGTAAAAGGCACATTCGAATTTATTAAAACCGTCATTGGAACAGTTATTGGCTTTGTTAGTAGCAGAATAAGTGATTGGCTAGAAGCTGCGAAAATCATATTTAATACGGTATGGCCAGCTATTTCCTCCATTGTGGGAGTTGCATGGGAGGCCATTAAAGTAGCTGTGAAAAACGCAATTGATATCGTAGCTGGTATTATCGATACCGTCATGAATCTCATAAAAGGTGATTGGGAAGGTGCTTGGGAAGCTATTAAAAAGACAGTCGAAAAGATTTGGAGCAACATAGGAGACTTCTTTGATAGTGTTGACTTGGTACAAATTGGTAAAGATCTAATTCGTGGCTTATGGGAAGGTATTGGCTCAATGGGGGAATGGATCCGCGGTAAAATTAGTGGATTTATGGATAAAATCACTGGTGGAATAAAGTCTTTCTTCGGCATCAAATCCCCGTCTAAATTGTTCCGTGATGATATTGGTCAGTGGTTACCTAAAGGGTTAGCTGTTGGTATCGAAGGGAACGTCAATGCGGTAGATAAGGCGCTAGATGTTATGACAAATCTTGTTCCTTCAACGGTGGATGCCCCTGTCATGGCACCGATGGAGGTAGCACGTCCGAATGTCAATGGTGGGTTTATTCAAGGTGAACTTGCTGTAACGGGCGGCTCTGCCACTTCCAATACAGAGAGCTTATTAAGTCAAGTTGTTGATGAATTGCGAAAGCAGAAAGATCGCATTATTGAAATGGATTCTCGCATTGTTGGCCGCTTAGTCGAGCCGTATGTGTCAGAAAATCAAGGGCGTAATACACGTATTAAACAATCATTTGTATAAGAAAGGAGGATTTTTGTGATAGAAAATGTTGAAAACATGATATTTGACGGAACTGATTTAGCCAATGCATTTACCAATGAGGAAGAAGGAACGTATTTTATCATAAATAACGTATACGGCCGTGGGGTTCAAAGTGTAGAAAATACACTTACCCATGTGGCGGGAATGGACGGGTCTTACCCGTCTAGTTCTCGTTTGGCTTCACGCCGAATGACGGTAGATATAACAATGAAGGGAACGTCTTTCAACGACTTACGAAAGCGCATTGAGCGGTTGAATGAAATCTTGTTTACTCGCAATATCGATGTGCCTATCGTGTTTAATGATGAACCTGATCGCGTATATTACGGCAGAATTGATGAAGTGACGGATACGATTGAAACGTCACACATCTATCAAGCACAATTGACAATCATTTGCTCTGATCCTTTTAAATATGGTGAGGAAAAAAAGCTTACTTTTTCTTCTGATATCGTGTCGTTCACAAATCAAGGCACAGCTGAAGCTGATCCCATTTTTGAAATGGAGGTACTTAAACCTACCACGTTTGCTATGGTGCAAAATCAAGAAGAACAGTACCAAATGATTGGTCGGCCGGTGGATGCGGACAGTACGCCTTTTGAAGCAGAAGAACTGATTATGCATAACAGAATGTCCACCACGTCCGATTGGACAGTTGCAAGTCAAGTAGATAACGGTGTGGTCTCAGGTACTATGGTGAGTGACGGTAATGGTTTTGTTGTTCAGTCATTTGGAACACAAGGTCAGGCAAAATGGTATGGGCCTGCGTTAAAAACCAGCCTTCCAGAAACGCTACAAGATTTTAGAATGGAAGCTCGTGTAGAAAACCTTAATGGGAGAAATCAAGTCGGTAAAGTAGAAGTGTATTTACTTGACGTTAATAACAACATCTTAGCTAAAATAAGGATGGTTGATGCATGGCAGGCGTACAATAGGAATAGAGCGGGATCTAATCTTAGTAACAATCAAAGGACACAATTTCTGCATCGATTAAGTGAGGATACGGCCGAAGCTCAGGGGGAATTATGGAATAATTTTGATGGAATTTTACGCCTTGAGCGTGTTGGCCAGAGGTGGAAGGCTTATGTCGCAAAAGTTGATGAAAAAGGTATACACAATGCTCGAGAAACAAGGAGTTTCGTGGATGTAGGAAACGAATTTCAACAACAGGTGGCGCAAATACAAGTACACATCGGAATCTATGACGGTTATTCACCGACTGCGATGAGCATCACAGATTTGAAAGTGTGGAAGATTAATGATCCAGACGATCATCAAATTCCTTACATTGCGTATGCCGGTGATGTCATTACGTTAGATCATCGCACGTCAGAAATTTTAATAAATGGGGAGCCACGTACAGATTTGAAAGACTTCGGTGGTCAATACTTTAAACTTACCCCAGGGGGAAATCAAGTTATTGTCCAACCAAGTGATAGTTTTAACACGAATATGAAATATCTAGAGCGTTACAGATAGGAGGTGATCACATGTCACAAATACACATTACTGATAGGCAAACGGATCAAATACTGGATGTTATAGCGGCGGAGCATATTCTGACAAATAAGCATTATAAGTCACTTAAAGATACATTGGAAACATTCCACTTTGAAACATTTGCTGATATGCCGTTTTCAAATTATCTCGGTAAGCTTCATAATATTATTATTCCGGACGAGGATGGTAAATATATTGAATTCATAATCTTTGAAACTAATAAATATCGAAGTGAGGATGGCAACTTAATTACGGAAGTTTATTCATCCGCAAGCCATCAACTCCTTAAAAAATCGAAGGTTATTGAGCCACAAGTTCTGTCGGGACAAACACCTTCTCAAGCAGTTGCTTTTGCACTGTACAATACGGAATGGAACCCAGGGGTAATTACTTACAAGGGGATAAAAGACTTTGAAGTCAATGAATATACGAATCCGTATAGTTTCTTGAAGCGTGTGGCCATTGAATTTAATCTAGAACTTCAATTTCGCGTGGAGGTCGATGGCAATAAAGTTACGGGTAGATTCGTAGATTTAGTGCCGCAGGTTGGTGAATGGCAAGGCAGGGAAATCGAGTTTGGTAAGGATTTACGAGGAGTCAGAAGAACGGAAGAGATGGATGGCGTTGTCACAGCACTTATCGGTTTAGGTCCTGTTCGCGAAGATGGAACACGTCTCGAAGCACTTGTGGAAGACAGAGAAGCACTCGAACGATGGGGGCGGAATGGTCAGCATTTGATAGAAACATATGAGCCTGAATCGACAAATGAGGATATGACGCTTGCACGCCTTACAGAACTTACTCAAAATGAATTACAAAACCGTGTAAATGCAGTAGTAGAATACCAATGTGATATTGCCGACTTAGAAAGTTTCCCAGATATGGCTAACAAAAAAATTCGCTGCGGCGACACAATAAAAATAAAAGATACTAAGTTTAGTCCACCTTTGTATCTTGAAGCACGTGTCCATACACAAGAGCGTGATATCATCGATAAATCTAAAAAATCGATTGAACTCGGTAATTTTATTGAATATACAGAAGCTGAAGTGATGGACATATGGCGATCCTTACAAAAGCAAATTAACTTTAAAATTGGCCAAAATCAGTTAGCTGATTACACGTACGACAAAGCTGCAATTGATGACAAAGATACGGCGATATATACAGACAGTAAGACTTATGCATTTACAAAAGCGCAAGAGGCCGAGGACAATGCGAAAGAGCACGCAGACAATGAATATGCACCGATAAAAAATGAAGTGGAAGAAAATAAAAATGTCTGGAATCGTAGCGGTATTATTAACGAGGACGGGACCTTAAATACAGATCGCCTGTTTGGGGAGCTAACAGATGCCCAAATTAAATCTGCAGGTAAATGGAATGCCCAAGGAACTTATATAGATAGTGAAGGAGTTTACACTGGTCTTGTTGTGGCTGACAAAATTACGTCAGGTACGATTAATGCTGACAATGTGTCGATCACGAATGATAAAGTCTTGATTAATCAAGACGGGGTAACGATTAAAGACGCTGACTTTTTAGTCGAAGATAGTATATCAGGTATTAAAAGTTCCATCATACACAAGGATAATTATCTTAAAGATGGTTCTTTTGATTTTCTTCGTATTGATTGGTCAGCGCCGAGGACAGGTGATGGAGTGTATGATGCTATAGGGACTCAATCAGACATAACGGGGTGGACTACAGTAGGCTCACCCCGGGTACTTACATCTTATAGGCAAGCTTATAATGGTAACGCTATTTTCGGTGTCAAGACAGCTTTACTTAATAATTCTAACTATCTTCTACAAGCTTTCAGGAAGCCGCACAACATTAACACTTTTACCTTCTCTTTTCATTACGCAAGACATTCACAGTATAACGCAGGTGGACACCCTCGAATTGAAGTAGAATTTATAAAAGATGGTTATGTAGTTATAGACGCCAAGACTTTTAATTTTCCTGAGCCTGCTACGGGTGTGAGGCGTGAGAGCTTCGTAATTAACGCACCAAGTGACACCGAGGTTATCTACTTCTCTTTACGCACACAAAATTCTAGGTATGTGTTATATGATGGTATTCAGTGTACTGAAGGTGATACACCAATTCCTTTCATTCCTGATAGTTCTCTGACTTATTTCACACATGGATACGTGGAAAGCGAAGAAATTAAAGTACGTAGACTTGATACGTTAGGTGTCAGTAGTCTTAATATCATGCAAGCTAACGATGATGAACGTGCTTATTTCTCTTTTAGAACACCGGATAGGGAAAGAATGGGCTTTATGGGGTTTGCGCATGCAGCTAATGATAATTTAACTATACGAAATGATTTAGATGGGGAGATTGTATTAGATGCAGATATAATTAGATACACTTCACCAATGTTTAGAATTGGTGGTACTGTTTCAGGTAATCAGGGACTATCACGTTTCGAGTTCTGGAATTCTAATTTCACAACAAGATGGGGACGTGTAGGATATTTTGGTTCTACGGACACGATACTCGGCATTCAAAACAATGTAGGGTCAGAGGTGAGAATTTACGGCAATTTCTCCGTTAGTGGATCAAAGGCAGCGGTGGTTGATACAGAAAGTTACGGTACTCGGAAAATGTACGCCTTAGAAACGCCAGACAGTCGTTTTGTAGCCTATACAGAACATGTACTGGAAGAGGGCGAGCATTACATTGAAATCGAACCGATGTTTTTAGAAACAATTAGCCCAACAGATTATTTTGTTGTGCCACACATACAAAATGCAGCCGAGGTAGTTATATTAGAGCGAAAAGAAGGTAAGTTTCGGGTCTGGGTGCAAGGGCACACGGCGGAGGTAGTCTTTGAAGTCAATGGTAAACGTCGAGGGTATGAAGATGTATATATGGAAGAATCTTCGGGTCCATCTGACGAGCCTGAGGAAGGTAAGGAGGAAGAGGCATGAACATTGATGCTGAACAGGTGATTAATGAGCTGATAATAAGAATTGCACAACTAGAAAGGGATAATGCTTTATTGCGTGTCCAACTTAAACAATTGGATAGTAAGAATTCTAAGGACGACTCTGCCGAATAGGTAGGGTTATTATTTATGCTTATGTTGAAAATTTGTAGCGGATAAATTTGCCGTTAAGAAGTTAACTTTACAACTGTTGTTGCCTAGAATGGAGATAAGTTAGTGCAAGGCGATAAAAATTTAAAAAGCTTTACTTTGGGAGAAGAAGTTAAGGAGGTGTAGATGCCTTTAAGCGAGAAGCAAACTAAACCTTTTAACTGTCAAACGCAAAAGGGGAGAATAAATGGAAACATTAATCAAATGGTCAGCAGCTGTGCTTGCAGCTGCTGTATCTTTTTTATATGGAGAGTGGAGTATGCTGCTATCGATCTTATTAACACTTGTGGTGATTGATTATGTGACGGGGCTGGTAGCGGCGGGGGTGAGCGGTGAAATTAGCAGCCGCAATGGTCTCACTGGTATCTCACGGAAAATTTTTATTTTTGTAATGGTGGCTGTTGCTCATTTAATTGATACCGTTTTAGTCGAAGTTGGGATTGAATCAGAGGCTCTAATTTTTATGGCTGCCATTATTTTTTATATTGTAAATGAGCTTATTAGCATCACTGAAAACGTAGGTAGAATTGGTCTGCCTGTACCTAAACAAATCAAACAAGCGATTAATATTCTTAAAGGTGGCGATTAAATTTGACTAAGATTTTTATTGATCCTGGTCACGGAGGATCCGATCCGGGTGCTGTGGCAAATGGATTGCAAGAAAAAAATTTAGTTTTAGAGATATCAAAACGTATTGAATCTAAGTTAAAAGAGTATGGTGATGTGGAAGTGCGTTTAAGCCGTACAAGCGACACGTTTATCAGCTTATCCAATCGTGCAAATATGGCGAATGATTGGGGAGCTGATTATTTTATTTCCGTTCATATTAACGCTGGAGGCGGCGAAGGTTACGAAGACTTTATTTTTAATGGGAATGTATCTGACGCTACAACGGACAACCAAGATTTGATGAACAGAGAGGTAATCAAGGCGACAGACTTTAATAACCGAGGTAAAAAGCAAGCTAATTTTGCTGTACTAAGGTTAACTAATATGCCGGCTATCTTGACTGAGAATGGGTTTATTGACAATTCAAGTGATGCCAACAAATTAAAAGATAAGCTATTTTTAGACAAGGTGGCAGAAGGGCATGTACAAGCGATTGCTGAGATCTTCGGACTGGAGAATGGCTCGCCTTCTAATAGTTCAAGATCCACAAGCACTTCTCGTTTGTCTCAGCCTAGTAGATCAACTAAATCAAGCCAAGCAACGGGCACAATTGCTACAATTCAGCTTACGCTCAATGATCGATATGGGTTAAGTATTTCAGTTGACAACCTTTTCGGTCCAGAAAGTAAAACGGCACTAATCAAAGGGCTACAAATAGAGCTTAATAAACAATTTAACCGTGGACTTACCGTTGACGGTATTTTCGGTCCTAAAACACGGGCGGCATCTGTAACGGTACGGCAAGGAGCAAGAGGAAACATTACATGGATCCTTCAATCTATTTTACATTGTACAGGAACAAGCCCAGGTAGCATTGATGGCATCTTCGGTCCAAAAACGAGGAAGGCCGTGCGAAACTTTCAGAGAAAAAATAACTTGCAAGTGGATGGTATTGCAGGTTCTCAAACGTTTCACATGTTGTTTAAGTGAATGAATCAAGGGAATTGATCCAATTTATCACAGATAACTTTTCGGAAAACGCCTACCTTAAAATAGAGAGGGGAAATAAATCTATCTAGGTGGGAGATAACGGACGATAAAGTCCTGATTTACGCAACATCCACTGATTGAAGGTTCTTTTTATGATTTTCAATTTTATAATGAAATTGTAGAAGAGATCACGTTTAACCTTAATATAAAAGTAAGTTATTGTTTTGAAAAATGTAATAAAATACAAAAAAGAAATATAGATTGACAGAACAATATTGTTATCATATAAGCTTCCACTGTATGAATAAATGAAGCGCGTTCGATTAGACACGCTTCATTTATGAGTCAGCTTAAAGATAACTTGATCGTGATGAAACTAAATAATTTGAATTAGAATAGGACTATTAAAAAGCAACCACTACTTTTTCTTAATGGAGATCCAGATGCCACTTTTATGCTCATCGCTAACTAAGAGTTCTGGGCCTTCTGTCAATTCATATGAAGATGTGGGAAGCCACTCAGAGTAGATCCGTTGCCAATGGTTTTCAATGTGGGGCCAATCACCATCTATTTCAAAGATTGCCCATGTTGAAGCGGGTACCTCCAATGTTGTATAGTCATTGATCTCTTTCTTAGTTGAAGCCACTCCTATATACTGGTTAAACGTAGCATTTCCTTCCTCATCCTCTGAGTAATTGGCTGATGCATGCACCATTCCATAAGGAGCCATATTTGACATAGATGCCAACTCACGCATTTTTGTATCATTAATTTCTGCCATCATCTCTTCGTAAGTTGGAGATAGGATTTCATTAATCATGTTAACGTTATTCTTCACGCCAACAATTTTAAACGCTTCTTTTTCAACAATACGATAATTCATTTCGGTTCCTCCTTGAATTGTTAATTGGAAGGCCATTCTAGGATATGCTTTCAAGTTCTGATCAGAGCTACGTGATAATGAGGGTGTAACACCGTGGAAATTTTGAAAAGCTCGCGAAAAAGCATCTGGAGATTGATAGCCATATTTTAATGCTACATCAATTACTTTAGTTTGAGCGTCTTTCAATTCTAAAGCACTTAGAGTGAGTCGCCTTCTACGAATGTATTCAGAAATCGTAATACCTGACAGCAAAGAAAAGAGGCGTTTGAAATGGTATTCAGAACAAAAAGCGCGATTCGCAACCTCATTCAAATCAATCTTGTTTGCTAAATTTTCTTCAATATAATTGAGCGCCTCATTCATCCCTTTTAACATATCCATTAATTATTCAACCTTCCTTTCCCTTAAACAATAACAAAAGAAATCCTCTCTTACCCGACTTTACGTGCTTATTAAAGTCGGCTCAGTAGTTTGTATAAACTAGTAACAACTGCATGCGACAAAAAGTAAGTTTATATGTAAAAAATACAACATTAATACTATTTAATGAAGTGAAGGCGGGGTAAAACAGTCAATGATTTAGGATTAATCAAAAAGCTTGGATAAAACAATACAACAATAACTTATAGCCACTGAAGGTGTAGCTTAGCATTTTGCTAGTAGATCCACTTTATCACAGAACCGTCCGTAAAGTTCCCACCTCAAATAGTGAGGAGCTATGTTTATTTAAGCGGGAGATGGCGGAGCTAATGTCTGATTGAAGGTTCGTTTTATTGAGTTTGTTGGCATGAGTAAAAGCTGTCGATGGCTAGTTGAAATTACACTAAATAAAGGTAGCTTTAATAAATTGATGTATGGTTTTATGGATAGAGTGCTCATCATCGAAATAATAAGTTGTTTATTTCCACTATTAGTCATCCAGTTTTTATAGATTACGTACTAGTGAAGGGGGTGTTTCAAGCATTCCTCTGGATGGAATCGGAGTATACTACACTTAATCTTTCCAATAAAACCTCCCATTGGAATAGATCCAATCGGGAGGTTATTTGAAAATAATGAGAACTGAACCGAAAGAGATAAGGATTTTTAATTGTTTTTATCTAGAGTTATGCTCTCGTCATTACTAATAGTTGAGAGAGGGTTACCGTTAATTCTTAGTGTATTGCTATATACATTAGCACTTCCGCTACTTTGATAGCCTTCTACAGTAAGCGCGACTTCATACATTTTCCCCATGTTCATCCCTAAGTTTTCCCACGCTCTAAAGTGGTTGCTGACAGAAATTGTGCCACTCGTGCGTTTCGATCTTCGGACACTCCAATATTGTTTAAATGTGGCAATCCCCTTAATGGAGGGCTGATTGACTCTAAGAGTTTCATAGATATCATATGTTCCTCCATCAACAGTGATGGTTCCCTTAGGCGTTGCTCCTGGTGGACGCCAGTTGCCCCAACTGTCGACAATATAATATTCGACAAGAGGGTCAACAGTCCAACCATAGACGCATAAATACGCATTACCGTTTGGCTGGAAGTTTGCGCCATAGTTTATGGACATGTTACCAACTTGTTGGTGTGTTTGTGTTTCATTGAATTTTTTACCTTTACGGAATAATATATTGTTAACATTATTCCATTGGGCACTGAACGTACCGCCATGATTGAGAATCATTGTCCCAGAGCCACCGCTATCTTTCCAAAATTCATAATCATAACCATCGTGGTTGCCAATGGAATTGTCGGTGACGATTTGTGCCTGAATTATTTCTGCAGGTAAGGTTAGTGCAAAACAAACTAAAAAGGCTAAAATCAACGTCAATTTCTTTTGTCTCATTAGGCATTCCTCCTTTTAATTTTTTTACATCTAATTTTTGGTAATGAAGTCTACGGTACTACCTACCCTCCTTTCATAGCATTTGACATCCAAATTATTCCATACACACTATTTCAAATTTGAAACTGGATAATTATATTTTCATAGATAGTGACACTTCTTTAAGAGGTCAACATCAGTGTTTTTTGGATAGCTGCTTGTTTGATCAATTAGATTATCTCACATTCCGATAACCAAGTATATACTGTTTTACTTAATATGTATAAATGAGTATATATATTCCATTTTGGAGCGGCGTGAGAAAATATGACATTATTTAAATGTTCTTCAGGTATTTTTGAGAACCGAAAAAAGATGACTCTAGTGTTAACTGTGATTAATGGTATGAATGAGGGAACATCACGTAAACTAAAATGAAGTCTTCAAATTCAAACAGATCAAGGCGATAAGATGAAAATCTGAGAAATGTTTTTTGATCTTCAAGCAAAGGAGAAAGTTCTATAACGAATGTCCTTGTGATAAAATTGCAAGTGGTTAGTTTTAACTGTAGAAGCATTGGTTTGAGTTTAAAACAATGACGATTTGTCGTTATCATTAGATATACACAACTCAATTTAAATTTTCAGATTCGGCTATTTTACGTTCGAAAAGGTTACATATTGAGCAATTATTTTAGACTAACCTTGAAAATAATGATGACGTATAGTTAGCAAAGTAGTAGGGGGGGAGGATGATTGTCTAACGCTATTGAATTTTTCTATTTTTGATAGACTAATAAATAAGCACAAATAAAGACATGACGAACAGGAGGATAATCTATCATATGCGTGATAAAAACAGCCATAATGAATTAGCTATTGAAGCGAAAGGGCTCGTTAAAGTTTTTGGTGATAAACGAGCGGTTGACGGTGTTGATTTAACAGTTTCTAAGGGAACGGTGTATGGATTTCTAGGACCGAATGGAGCAGGGAAAACAACGACTGTTCGGATGTTAGCGACGCTTTTACAGCCTGATGCAGGTAGTGTCAGTATATTTGGTCATGACCTTGTTGAAGAGGCAAATGAGGTGCGTAAAAAAGTGAGTTTAACTGGGCAGTTTGCCTCAGTTGATGGCGATCTATCGGGGGCGGAGAATCTCATTCTAATTGCTCGACTTTTAGGCTACTCAAGACGTCAAGCAAAAGAACGAGCGATGGAATTATTAACTGCCTTTGATTTAAAAGACGCAGCAAAGCTTCAAGTAAAGAATTATTCTGGAGGTATGAAGCGGCGGATTGATATAGCCGCAAGTATTGTTGTTTCTCCTGAATTGCTATTTCTCGATGAACCGACAACTGGCCTTGATCCTCGCAGTCGGAATCAAGTGTGGGATATCATTAGAGTGCTAGTCAATACTGGCACCACCGTATTATTAACAACACAATACCTTGAAGAAGCTGATCAGCTAGCGGATCGCATTGCTGTCATTGATCAAGGCAGAATTATTGCCGAAGGGACGAGTGGTGAGCTAAAAGCATCTGTTGGTACAGGCAAACTTCATGTCCGCTTGCTGAATCAAGCACAACGGTCAGAGGCCGCTGACATTTTATCTCGGGAACTTGAGACATATGTACAAGATGCTAATGATCCATCATCTCTCGTTGCTCAAGTATCAGATACTGAAAGTGTTACTTACGCACTTGGAGAATTAGTCCGTTCAAATATTAAAGTAACCGACTTTTCACTTGGACAACCGAGCCTTGATGAGGTTTTTTTAACCTTAACGGGTAGACCGGCAGATGAAGATCTTAGTGATAAAGATAAAGAAGAGCTTAAAAGGAAGGGGGAAGTCAAATGAAGTCGACGCCTGATATGACGAATAAGTATGAGGGACATGAAGTGATGCATAGGGCATTAGCTGCTCGTGAACGTCCCCCTAAACCAAATGCTATTTCCACTTCACTGACGTGTGGCTGGCGGGCACTTCTAAAAATAAAATATGTTCCTGAACAAATGTTGGATGTGACAGCTTTTCCAATTATGTTTTTGCTTATGTTCACCTATTTGTTCGGCGGTGCGATTGCTGGATCTACGAGTGATTATTTACAATTTTTACTTCCTGGGATTTTAGCGATGACGGTTGTGACAATTACGATGTATACTGGCGTTGAGCTGAATAATGACATAACTAAAGGAGTCTTTGACCGGTTTCGCTCTTTACCGATATGGGGACCATCTGTGCTTGTTGGCATGTTACTTGTGGATGCAGTACGGTACGGCTTAGCTTCTGCCATTATGATCTCTTTAGGCCTCATTATGGGGTTTAGGCCTGATGGAGGTGTTGTAGGAGTAATATTGGCAGTGGGACTGCTGCTCGTATTCTCATTCAGTCTTTCTTGGATATGGGCGACGCTCGGTTTAATTCTTCGTTCAGAGAAATCCCTTATGGGAGTTAGTATGTTAGTCTTGTTTCCCTTAACGTTTGTAAGTAATGTTTATGTTGATCCAGCAACATTGCCTGGATGGCTAGAATCGTTTGTAGAAGTAAACCCTATTTCCCTACTTGTAACAGCTATCCGTGGTCTGATGCATGGAACGGCAACATTTGAAGAAGTCGTTTGGGTACTCGTTGTCTCTGTTATCATAGCTAGCATTTTTGCACCGATTACAATGTATTTATATAGACATAAAAAATAAAAAACAGCGTGGTGACTTGACGCATTTTAAAATCATGAGATACTTTTTTTAATAAAAGTGTCTCTTTTTTTAATATAATTGTATAAAACCCCTTGTCAGGGTTTGAAAAAGGTTGTTGCCATTAATTAATGAATAGCACGTGCTAGTAGTTATATATGTCGGAAAAAGGTCCCCTTCTAGGTGTGTGACAATTAAAAATTATCGAGACTGAGGATGTCATGGGTTATTTACAGAAAGGTGACCTAAAATCTGTAAACTAAGAAATGGAAGTTTGTTGATGGGGCAATACTTAAATTGAACCCCGTATCACTTTACAATGATACGGGGAGGTGTATTTAATCTTCTGAGAGGGGGAGGGTAACAAGTCGAAAATATATTCCTCTATTAGTGACTCAGTTATTCTCACTCTCACGATTAAACGCCTCGGGAATCATTCTGAATCCATCTATGACCGTATC
This sequence comes from Salipaludibacillus agaradhaerens, assembly GCF_002019735.1. NCBI lineage: Bacteria > Bacillati > Bacillota > Bacilli > Caryophanales > Bacillaceae > Salipaludibacillus > Salipaludibacillus agaradhaerens. The sequence goes on along the minus strand of NZ_KV917378.1, from coordinate 1,366,387 downwards.
TTCTTCTACTTCAATCATCAGGTAGCGTTTCCCTTCAAAGTTAACTTGTCTAACGTAGCTTAAGTCTTGTGGACTAATAGAGACGTTTGCTACTTTCGTATTTATTTTAATTGATTTTGATGAATACTTTGGGACAATACTACTTGCTTTAATTTCGTATTTTTCATCCTGAATGACGTTTTGGAAAGCCGCTTCGACTTTTTCTTGATCAATATCTTTTACACCACTGACTGTCAATACTCGTTCCACATCTTTGTAATCTAATGTGGGTGCTTCTTCTTCTTCATTCTCTTCTATGACACGGTTGATTTCTTCGTATACGTGGTGAAGGGTTGAAGTATTTAGTTGGTCATGTGTCACATCTTTCACGATTTCTTCAAAAACGATTTTATCGTCTTTGGCCGTCATCGTTTCTTCGCCATTTAACACGTCTTCTATAAATTGATGATCAGGTTCATGTACTTTGCCTGCTGAATATAACACGTGATTGACATCAGAGGCATTATCAGTAAAGCAAGGAAAAAGAAACCCTGAAATTGGTGCCGTAAGATTGATGATCGGATCTACGACAAAATTGTATTTAAATTCCTTCTCTACATAGTCAAAGAGCAATTCTTTTTTTGGCTCTTGGGTTTTGTTCATACTGCAAAGGATAAATGGATGAGAATAAACGGTATCACGTTCATTTTCTTCAGACTCTTCACTTCGGCGCTTAGTAGGCTTCCTATATTCACCACGTATAAATGTAATGACTATATCCTCTTCATATTGCCTTTGCGCCAATATCTTTCCTACGAGTTTAAGCATATACTCTTTCCAACCATCAACCTTGTCGCTTAATAATCCTTGATGCAATATAAGCTGGCTGCTGTCAGAAACATCGCGTTTGAATTTTAATTCAAATAATTTTTCATCCAATTGTCCACCAAGTAATTTTTTGAAGTTAATTAAAAATAATTCTTGTTGGTCTCGGTCTAATAGTTCAAATGGTTGACTTTGATGATGGTAAATCTCACTCGATTCCTTCGTAATATACACATTAAATATATCACCGATTGTAAGTAGATCATTATCTGCTTTAAATTGTCTGCGAAAGTGACCAATATCTTTTTTGTTCATTTATATCCAACTCCTAAAGTATTTGCTTAAAAAATATTAAAAGCGTTTAAAATCATGCATATTTAACTATATCGTAAAAGCAATGGAGTGACTAGCTGTCTATGTATAGAAAACGATATGAACTTACAAAGGAAAGACATGAATTTTATGAAGGAAGAAGTTAAAGCTCTACTTACAAAAAGGAGAAATGCTGTATGTTATCTTACTTTCTGTTCACAATAGAATTGGGAGGGAAATCCTAAAAATTGCTATAGGAGGAATGTAGATGAACTATGCGGCGCACGAACTTTTAGAAACGCAAGAAGCATTAAGGACAAAATCAGCGGAGATTGAACAACACGGGGCTTTTGTAAGTCAATGTAGAGATCAACAGTTAAAGAGTATTTTAAAAAAACATCAACAATTAATGATGAATGGGTATCAACAAGGGATTAACTTATTGAATGGACGAGGAGCGCAAGTAACACATCGTGCTCCTGCTTTCAATGGGCAAAATACGTCAACTGGGATGCAAGAGCAAATGACTATGTCAGCCCCATCTATGAGTACCCAAGCATTATCTGATCAGACCATTGCTACATTAGCGCTAAATACGCATAAAACGGGGTCGATGATGGGAATGCAATGGGCAAACGAATGTGTAGATCCACAAATTCGTATGTATCATGTTAATGGCGCTAACATGTGTCAGGAGATGGCTTACGAAATTTGGAGCTGGATGAACCAAAATGGTTATTATCAGCCGGCAACATTCGGTTCCCAGCAAATAACTCAAATGACAGGTATGTTTCAACCTATGACAAATCAAAATACCCAAATGACCAGTCAAATGAATACGAATCATATGCAATAACGCCAAAAAACCACCTGTTGTAATAAAATAGGTGGTTTTTTAATACGATGATAACGGAAATCTAAGTAGGCACGGATGATTGACATAGCATGGCTCCACAGGTAGGACTCGAACCTACGACCGATCGGTTAACAGCCGATTGCTCTACCACTGAGCTACTGTGGAATGTAGAGTTGTGTCTAAACTCTGCCATCTGCTAGTATAGATCACTGGCACGTTTTTAATACATAGTCTTTAAAATTTTTTATAAAGATGAATGAGATGTCGTCACAATACGTTGTTGACTCGTGTTCTAAGTTTAACAATAATAAGCACGGTTATAAGTGATATTTAGAAGTGCCCAATTAATTAACATTACTTTTAATGAGGTTGGCTTCAAGAATATAGCGCTCTGGTGCATGACCGATAAATTGAAAAGGATAACACGTACTTACTGTTAATGTAGCCCTTGGCCTTGGAACAATTACCGTTCTATCATCACTGTCCACAATTCGGACATTATAAATTTTATACGTAAATTCACCTGCAGAGGTTGTCACAATTAATAAATCGCCTTTACCTACTTCGCCCAGATGTCTGAATACCGTGTCTCGATGGCCTGCTAACACTGTATTGTCCTGTTCCCCAGGTAGTACACTGTTAGAATAGTGGCCAACACCCCTCTCTAATTCATCCTCATCGGTACCATGAAAGATTGGAAGTTGAGCATCAATTTTAGGAATAGTAAGAACACCGATTTCATCCCCAATGGAGGGGCGCACGGAATATAGCTCAGTATTTGTTTTCCACTCTGTTTTAGATGGCTGCGTATTATTTTCGGAGATGATGCTTGTTTCGAAAGGGATAGCCGTTTTATATAACCAATACCCTTTTAATAACGTATAACCATTCGTTGTGAAGACCCAAAAACCAGTTAATATTAAAAAGAAACCAACTGCAATAAGTCGTTTTTGGTTCATTTTCTTAAGCAGCTTTTCTTCTACGGACCATGAATAGGCCAGCTCCTGAGACTGTACACCCTAATATGACAAATAATAACGATTGAGTAGCAGTGTCAGGAAGTTTGCCGCCTTTTTCAGTTTTCGTTATGCTGTTGTCCTTAGTGATTTCTTGAGCGGAGGTTGTGATTGCTTTTCCCGTTTCTGTAATAAGGTCAGATCCAAATAAATCGGCTGTTAAGAGGATATCTGCAAGAAAATCTCCTCGCGTATTGTAAATCTCAATTAACAGGTCATAGCCATTGGTCGTGGTTAATGAAACTAAATTTGATAGAGAAATCGCTTGTTTATCATCGCTTTTTACTAAATAAAACTCAGTGTCAATTTCTAAAAGTCTCGTAAACTCTTTCCAAATAGATAACAGCTCGGCGATGACTTCGGCAGTCATGTCAGATACACTTTCAAAGTCGTCTAGCTCAAGTATTCGCCATGTGAGTGCGTCAAGTTCGTCAACGAGATTTGGATTGTTGTGACTTACTTCCTCTAGGTGATCTAATAGACGAAGTAATTCTTCCTCTGTAATACCTATAGTTGCAAAGAAATCTAAATAATAATAGTACCACGATTCACTATAGAAATAATCAAAAAGGTAAAATTCTAAGTCGTCAGCAAATTTAATGTTATCTAATGATTCTCCATACCCTGCTAGAATGACGTGTAATTCTTCAATCGTTATCTCAAAGTCTGCTAAAATGTGAGAAAGTATCTCATCTGTTAAAATATCTCCTAAAAAATCTTTTAAGTCATCAATGTCTTCAAAATAATCGAAAGTTAATCCATAGGCAGCTAAGTATTCTTCAAGGTTTTCCTTTTCCCACTCTAGCTCGAGTAAATATTGGGCTAGATCATCCTCATTAACTGCTGCGTTAGCAAAATAAGGGGAAAAACTCCATAAAAGTGTAGATAATAGTAAGATAGCTAGCTTTTTCAATCTAATTACCCCCAGTAGTTTATTTTTAAATGACACAGTTTATATATCGTCAAATAAAAGCAAATATTAATAAAATAATCATTTAAATGAAAATAAGTCCATTATGTTTCCAAATACGTTTGAATACTTGTTTTAAGTATCAACTTCTATTAATTGGTTTTTTGTTAGGTGATAAAAAGAGAATAAGAGATGATTAAAAATGTAAGAATTATAAAAAAATAGTTGTTTATCATTATATGGTATACCATATAATTGAAATGGAAGGAGATGTATAAACGACTAATTACTGATAGGAGAATGAAGTTAATATCTCTAAACACCCAAGTATAAACATAGTATGGCACGTGTCTAGTGGGACATTTCATCATGAATCACATGATAGATTATTGTCTTTTGTCGTCATATGCGTTAAAGATTTAATTATAATTGAGGTGTGGGAATGATCTATTTTAAGAAAAGTCGTCTTATATCCCTTTTAATAGTTTTGTTATTGTCCTCCTGGCTTTTATTTACCCATTAACTGTTGATGCTTCAGATAATACAACACAATCAATTACGAATAATGAGCCTCAAGTTATACTTCAACAAACTGGTGAAGAAGACCCTTATTGGACCGAGGAGAAAATGGAAAATGCTGTTCCAGCTGATATGGATACAATGTTAGATAAAAAAGAAACCTTAGAGACACCGATACCCCAATTGGAAAATCACCAGATAGGAGAAAACCTTTCTCATCCAATCCCACCTGAAGCCAACGATTTATCTCCATATGCAGTGGTGCCAAGTACATCAGGAAAAGTGTTTTTTACAAAAAGTGATGGTAAAAATTATGTGTGTTCAGGATCTGCTATTAACAATGACTATAAGAATTTAGTCATGACGGCTGCCATTGTGTTCATGAAGGACCATGAGGTGGGTGGCATTCCAATATTAGATTTGCCCCTGCCTATTACGAGGGAGTACCCCATTATGGTCTATGGGAATTTAATGGTTCTACAAGCGGCGTTCAAAGATTATATGCCAGGCCGATCACACAAGCAGTAAAGGATATGTTTGATGAAATGAGATAATGAAATAGATTCCTGCATCTATCGTTTTGGGGCTAAGGCAATAAGAAGTAAGAGTTGGTTAAGAATGATATGAGAAAAGCGATGTTGTTTCTAGTTTTGATTGGGACCTTTTTACTTGTCAGCTGTGTGACAGGTGAATCAAAAGATAATAATATAGAAGATGATCCAGAAAAAACTCAACTTCAAAAAAATAAAGAATCAGATGAGGAAGACGAGTATTGGACAGAAGAAAAGATGAAAGAGGCAGAACCGCATACACCTATAGATGATGATTAACTCCATTAAAGAACTCTTTTAATTTTAATGTACACATATAACAAACTATCTGTGCTTTTGTTCAAGACTGCGACATGATCATTTTGTGTCAAAAATATCAAATGCTAAGAGTAGCGGACATCATTTTACAAAGTGATGTCCTTTTTCTTAGTTAACTTTCATCGCACGACATTTAGCTTCTATTGAGTATCAATCACTTTCCGAAAAAAGGAGAGTGATAGTTATTTTTGAAGGTTAAACAAAAAGCGTGTGGCAACATATTGAACTGAGGAACTAGAATAAAATAACGTAGCGTTGACTAGAAAAAGAGTGCTCCAATGACTGTGATAAGGATCCTCATTATGTGAAAGGGTTATGTGTGTGGAGCGGAGTCAAGGCGCTTTTTTTTGTGCAATTTAATTTATTCAGTCTAAGAGCAAACCTGTTGTAATGACATTGTGTGACGTGAAAATTCCCCAGGAAATGTTACTTTATCATTGATTAAATCATGGTGTCGGTTTTTTAATAAGATTGCTTACTATAAAAGTTGACAGTCTTCATGAGATCAATCAATATACTTATAGAGGTATGTGTATATTAGGTAATGGAAGGGGGATAAGGGAGTGTTTAAAACATGCAACAGATAAAGGAGCTAAAAATGACTTTACCGCATGGGTGAAAGCCAGTGGACATAAAATTCTGGCAGGTGAGGATGATAACGGTCTTATTAAATTCTGGATTGAAAAGGCATAATAGTTTATCAAGCAAGCGAAAAGCAAGGGGTAGGCTCACCCTTGCTTTAAAAGGTATACCCTATTTTTCTAGTTTAAATGTTTATGCTTCATGTTAGTTCATATCTTCAAAAAACGAGTAGTTAAATTATCTTTTATTAACAGGGAGTGATTCCGTTCTAAGTTGCTCTTTTTGTTTCATTGACAGGCCTTTATATACAAGATTATATGAATCAATAATCATTTGTTTAAGCAGAGATTTTGGTACATCACAGTTTTTCAATAAGATAGAGTTCCAATGTCTTTTATTCATATAGTAACCAGGCATGATACTTAGAAATTCTTGGCGGTATTCGTTAGCCTTGTCGGGAGCACATTTTAGGGTGACAATGAGATCATTTTGATTGTTCTTTCCTATTAGTGCAAATATTTTATCGCCTACTGTAAACCGAATTGCTCCCCATTCTTCTTTAAACGCCTTCTTACAGCTAGGTTGGTGCTCACAAATTCTCTCGATAAATTTTTCCATATTGTCCTCCTTGAACCACTTTTTACGTGTTATGATAATCGAGAATATTTTCTTTGTATTGTAAAAAAGCGACACCATTATCAAGAGGATGCTAACCGTCCGTAAAATTCCCAGCTCAAAATAGAGGGAGAGCTAAATCTATTTAGGTGGGAGATAACGGGCGGTTTTGGCTCGATTGAAGGTTCGTTTTATGTAGCAGGGAGCAAAGTCCCCACTAAGTTATTAATAGCCCACAAAAGAGGCACCAATAATAACAAGTAAAATAAAGAGAACTAATATGAGCGCAAAGCCGCCTACACCAGCCCCTTTACAATCTCCAACACCCGCAACAGTTCCTGGGTAGCAACCTGGGTCACACCCGTGTCCTGGTGCACCATATCCATATCCGTACATACAACTCACTCCTCATTTTGTGTGTATTCCCAATACATTTGGTTATTACAGTACTATCCTATGACCTAATTTTAATAGCGATTGGACATTTTCATTTATTTTTAAAATTTATCACAAATAACCGTCTTATAACTTCCGCACCAAAATAGAGAACTGAATCTATATTGCCAGTAGCTAACGGACGTTCATATTCTGATTCACGCAACGATCAATCATTGGACGAGAGTGAAAACGTCCACTCATTGAAGTCTTGTTTTATTAAATATCTTTCGTGAGGGTGGTTGTATGAGGTTTTGACCAGTACTGCTCTTTCCGTTTGTTAATGATTCGTGTACTAATTTTATATGCCGAAAGCTAGATATATAAGGAAAGGACATTCTATAGACAAAAGGAGTGATAGCTTGTGAAAAAAACGACGTTTGTTGGGGCTATCTTAGCATCCATGTTAGTTGCTTCGGCGGTAAGTGCTAGTACGACGTATTATTTGTTGGAGAAGGCAAGGGACGATCTTAAAGCGGAATTAGATGATGAGTTTTCAAGCTATTTAGAAAATAAGACAGAACTAGATCAGGAGGAGTTATTAAAGGCAGAGGCAGAGAGAATGTATACAGAAGTATTTGCTTACTTTGAATCTGCAAAAGAAAAAGATGAAAAAAAGGAGGACCAATTTAAGGAAGATGTTAAAATAAAAACAGACGGCTATATTGAAGAATTGAAGCATTATATTGATAGGCTGTTTCATCATAACTAAATGAAGGAAACCTACCTTTAGATAAGTTGTGGCAAGTCTCATATGCTTAAAGTGATGGCTTGCCAGCTCTTTTTACATCAAAAGGTTATACCATTTAAGTGTTAATTCAGGAAGGAGGAAGGGTCTCATGATTGGAAGAAAGATACGCCACATTCAACGCTATCGAGAAATTGCCTTTGCTTTTTCAAGAAACGGGTTTGGTTTTATTGTTAAAGAATTAGGATTATATAAAATTATTTCTTTACCGAAGCGCCTATTTATGAAGGAACAGGATAATGAGTTTAGAACTAAAACAACAGGGGAGAGAATACGATTATTTTTAGAAGAATTAGGCCCAACTTTTGTAAAACTTGGACAAATTGCGAGTACGCGACCTGATTTAATTCCTGTCTCTATTATAGAGGAACTTGAAAAGCTTCATGATAAAGTCACACCGTTTACCTATGAAGGTGCAAGAGCGATTATTGAAGCAGAATTAGAAGGGAACTTAGAGGATATTTTTGATGATTTTGATCAAGAACCATTAGGCGCAGCTTCAATAGGACAAGTTCATTACGCTGTTTTAAAAACGGGTGAGCCAGTCGCAGTTAAAGTGCAGCGTCCCATGATTGAGAAGATAATCCAAACAGATTTAGAAATTCTTTACGAAATTGCTTCACTTGCCGAAAAACGATTTGAATGGGCTGCTAGATATGAGTTATGTGGTCTCGTAGAAGAGTTCTCTAAAGCTTTGCGAAAAGAGTTAGATTATACGAATGAAGGAAGAAACGCTGACAGAATAGCGAAGCAATTTAAAAAGGACCCACACATTTATATTCCTTCAGTTTACTGGGATTACACGACCAAAAAAATATTGACTATGGAGTATGTAGAAGGAACAAAGCTAAATGACATCGGTAAACTGACACGGGAAGGCTACAATACAAAAGTGTTAGCTGAAAGAGTGGCAAATTCGGTCTTTCACCAAATATTAATTGAAGGTTTTTTCCATGGAGATCCTCATCCCGGAAACATGGTCGCCTTCCCAGGTGATGGTATTATTTTTATGGACTTTGGGATGGTGGGACGGTTAACGCCAGATATGAAGGCTAACTTTGCCACACTGGTGATTGCAATTATGAGGCAGCAGACAGAGGGTGTTATTAGAGGTATTATGCGAATGGGACTAGTTTCTGAGGAAGTTGATATTCAAAAATTGACTATGGATGTAGATGATCTAAAAGCGAAGTATTATGATGTTCCTTTAAGTCAAGTAAGTCTTGGGGAGGCGGTTAACGATTTATTTGCTGTGGCTCATGAGCACCAAATTAAAATACCATCAGATCTCACATTATTAGGAAAAACACTTCTTACAATGGAAGGGGTAGTTGAAACCCTTGATCCTGACCTAAGCATCATCGAAATTGCCGAACCGTTTGGAAAACAGCTACTAATTGATCGCTTTAACCCTAAAAATGTAGCAGCTAATACATTTTCATACATAGGGGATTACGGAGAAAGTCTTATTGAATTACCGAAAAAAATTAATGAGCTGACTAACGTTGTGAAAAAAGGAAAGCTACCTTTAGAAGTGGACATACCAAATGTAGAGCGATTTTTAACGAAGCTTGATCGAATTAGCAATCGCCTCTCTTTTAGTATTGTGTTACTTTCATTCAGTATTATTATGGTTGGTCTTATTGTAGGTTCAGCAATGTCAGGACAATCATCAGTACTTTGGAATTTGCCAGCAATTGAAATAGGCTTTACGGTAGCTTTGTTAATGTTTCTTTGGTTGCTCTACTCTATCTTTAAATCTGGAAGGTTTTAACGAAAGGAGAGCGGTGTTTTGATAAGCTAATGGGCGCCCCACCGCTCCTGTTTATATATCGCTTTTCGTAGGTTAAGTCACTCCTCCATTACGACTATTATCAAGAAAGGTGATCCACAAGGGAATATAACTTAAGGATATATTTTGATTTAACGCTCCTTTGTAACGAAAGCTAGTTAAAAAAGAATGAGAATATATAAGTTCAATTTATATCACACATAAGTTGATTGTTTCATATACACGTCAACTTTAAGGTGCAGAAATGATAGGAGGATAAGATGATTCTTGTCAGTGCGTGTTTAGCCGGAGAAAATGTCAGGTATAACGGGACAAATAGCTTAAATACAAAAATACGTCAACTAGTAGAAGCAGGACAAGCGACCATGGTTTGTCCTGAATTATTAGGGGGTTTTTCAACCCCACGAGAGCCAGCGGAAATTATTGATGGAACAGGAGAAGATGTGCTTGACGGTAAAGCGTCTGTCATAGAAAGATCAGGTCGAGATGTGACAGAACTTTATATTAAGGGCGCATACTTGACATTAGAGCAAGCAAATATCTTACAAGCTAAACTAGTCGTACTAAAGGAATTTAGTCCATCTTGCGGTTCTAGGTCTATATATAACGGGACTTTTGATGGCGTTACGGGAACTGGAAATGGTGTAACGGCAGCTTTATTAGCCCGATCGGGGTTTCAGGTCATATCCGAAGAAGAATTCGTTAAAATACATAGTTGACATATCAAAGTAAGTCGTAGGTCTTAGTTTAATTCTAGTCTCAAGCCTGTAGTAAGGCTATGTCACTTCTCTTTATACTTAACTTAGATAAAGCACTATAAGTTGCATAAATGAAAGAGGGATTGGACATGAGCATACTACAGAAACTATTAGAACGAAAAAAAGTAATTGGATTAATGGTTGCACTTATTTTAGTGTTAGGTATTTATTCAATTAGTAAGATGGATAGGGAATTAATGCCATCAGTTGCCTTTGATATGGCGATGATAACTGTTGATGCAGGCGATATGCCTGTGAGAGACGTGGAAAACTTAATTACTGAACCGGTGGAAAAAGAGCTGGCGGGTATTGATGGCGTTACCTCGTACGACTCATCGACAGCTGTGGGAAGCAGCTCCTTTTTTATTGACATTGAGGAGGGGCGTGTAGATGAAGTAACAAGAGAGATTGAATCTCATCTTACGCACATTTCAAATGATGTGACAGGTATTGTTTATACTGACGTGAGACCTATAAGTACAGATCAAAGTTATGAGTTTTATATGGAAGTGTCAAACGGAGAAATGAATGACCTCACATCGTTTGCAAATGAGGTCGTGAAGCCACGCCTTGAAAACTTAAATGAAGTCAGAGAAGTTAATTTAAATGGTTTAGAGGAAACGGAATATGTGATAACGTTTGACCAAGATGAATTACGTGAGCTAGGACTTGAGCTAAGCTACGTCGTTCAAGCGCTTCAACAAACTGATGTGAATGTTTCATTAGGAGAGTTAACTGAAGAGGATAATGAGCCTTCTTTACGATGGAATACTGAATTGTCCTCACTTAAAGATATAGAAGAGGCAACTATTGATACTCCTGAAGGACCGATAGACTTAAAAGACATGGCTGAGATTGACGTGGAAACATTGCAACAATCATCAATGGCTTGGAAGAACGGGAGCAGAGATGTGGTGTTTGTTGAAATTGCCCGTGCTGATGATTATACCCAAGTTGAGATGGCAGAAGCTATCAGAGATGAAGTGGCGGAGATCCATGACGAAGGGTTAGCGAGTGAGCTATCATTTACAGAAATTGTGGCTCAGGCTGATTACGTTTCATCGTCGATTGATGGAGTTACACAAAATATTTTAATTGGTGGCGTGTTGGCACTCGTTATTTTAATGCTATTTTTAAGGAATAGTAGGGCAACTTTGATTGTTGGTTTATCGATTCCAGTGTCGCTTTTATTAACTTTTACGACGCTATGGTTCATGGATTACAGCTTTAATATTTTGACCCTTATCGGATTAGGGCTCGGAATCGGAATGATGGTGGATGCCTCAATCGTCATATTAGAGTCCATTTATCGTAAAAAAGAGGAAGGGTTAGTAGGTATTGAGGCTGTTATGACAGGGATAAAAGAGGTAGCAACAGCTGTCATTGCCTCAATGTTAACGACAGTGGTGGTGTTTTTACCTGTCGGATTATTTGGCGGAGATTTTGCTATATTTATTCTCGTCCTTAGTGTTGTCGTTGTCATTACACTTGTGAGTTCAGTTATTGTGGCATTCACTTTAATACCTGCTTTGGCAGAAAACTTTATGAAGCTTAGAAAAAAAGCAGAGAATAAAAGAAAAAGCCGTATAATCGAACGTTACGGAAGTGTGTTAAATTGGTTCTCACAAAAAAAGCGTCGCCGCTATGGTCTCATTATTGTTTTTTTCCTTATTTTTGTTGGTTCAATAGGCCTCACGACAAAAATCCCATTTGTCCTAATGCCAGATGTATTAAATCGTTATAGTGAAATGGAAATAAGACTGGAAACAGGATTAACAGCTGAGGATAAAGATAAAGTGGTTGAAGCAGCTGAAGAGAAGTTGACCGATGTAGATGACATACAATCTGTCGTGTTTATGGATGCAGGTGATTATTTATATGCGCTAATTAATATGACAAAGGATCAAGATATAACTGTTCCACAAGAGGATGTTAATTTAGCTATTACGGATACATTACGTGAGCTAGAAGATGATTTTCCAGTCACTGGTGTTTTTACAACGATGGATACCGGTGGGGGAGGTCAGCCTGTACAGCTTATCGTTCAGGGAGATAGTTTAACTAAACTCCAAGAGCTCAGCAGCTATTTATCTGAAGAACTAGAAGAGGTTGATGGGTTAGTCAATGTCTCAACATCCATGGATGAACAAGTAGAAGAGCGTCAACTTGTTTTTGATCATGAATCATTAAAAGAAGATGGGTTAACGACAACAGCTATATATGAGCAGCTACAAGGTGTTTTTGCTCCTCTTCCTGTTGGTGAGATCGTAGAAGAGGGAACAGAAATTCCAGTAGTATCCACCTTTAGCTCCCTTATCAATAGTGAAAAAGATTTAGAGGAGTTTGATATTACGGGGCCAACTGGAACTAAACCCCTTTCAAATTATGCAGACTTGGAAAACGTTTCATCACCTATTACAATTAGTAGAACAGATGGAGCACGTTATGTGACGGTTTCTGCTGAAATTGAAGGAAGAGATCTAGGTGCTGTTTCAAGGGATGTGCAGAAGGTTGTAGATGAATTAGAGCCGCCAGCCGGTTATGCTGTGTCCACTGGTGGAGATATTGAAGCCCAGCAGGAAATGATGTTCGACCTAGTGGTTGTATTAGGTATCTCTATCCTGTTAGTGTATATCGTCATGGCTGTTCAATTTAATAGCTTTATTCAACCAATCATTGTGATGTCAGTTATTCCAATGACAGCAGTAGGAGCTATTTTAGCCTTACTCATCACACAAAGAGAATTGAGTGTGTTTTCCGCGCTAGCTTTACTCATGTTAATTGGGGTGGTACTAAACAATGCGATCCTGTTAATCGATAGGATTAATCAGCTGCGTGAGCAAGGGCTGCCGATCTATGAAGCAGTCATTGAAGCGGGAAAAAATCGGATGAGACCTATATTTATGACAACACTCACGACTGTAGGTGGTATGCTACCCTTAGCTTTAGCTACAGGTGGAGCAAATGCCTATCAAGCACCGCTTGCCACTGTGATAATTGGAGGGTTACTGTTTGCTACCTTTATCACACTATTGCTTATCCCAGCTGTCTACTTACTAGTAGAAGATATGAAACGAGCTATTAAGCGGATTTTCAGTAAAAAGAAGACAAGTGACACAGTTGTAAAAAAAGCATCTTAAATGTACATCACAAGGGGCTCAACCCCTTTAAATAAAAAGAGAACCAGTCGTGGATTTTATAATTCATCGCTGGTTCTCTTTTGTTTAGGCTTAATCTCTTGAGACAGTTGGCCATTTTCAAACACAAAAGTGACCAGTGTTGAAAGAGGGATTCTATTATAATGGTTTAAACGTCGTGTAAGTGACCTAGGAACTTGATACTTCTTTCGTATGTTAAAATAATTAAAACACGAGTTAAGAAAGGATAAAGCGATGATTTTATATGATTTTCTGTTAGTGACAATAGGTATTTTTATCGGCGTGATTGCTGCCGATCCTCTTAAAAAATTATTTACAGGCCAATATAAGGAAGAGATACGACAGAAGAAGCGAGTTAAATTACTCCTCTATTTACGTGAGGAAGCAGAAGGGAAAAAAGTGTCAACGAGGGAACTGTGTGAAACTGTTTTTAGAGGTAAGGAGCACATTGATACTGTCCACAAGTTATTAGAAGACATTGAAGAAACAGGTCTTATAAAAAGTGTCTCGACCACAGCGAATGTAGAAGAGAAGAAATGGGCTTTTAATAAACAAAAAGATAGACAGCGATGAGGAAAGAATAAACAACCAACTAGTTTTTTTAAATAGTTGGTTGTTTGTTTTTATATTATATGTTGCGATAAGGCTTAACGGCTTATAAACATTTGGGTCCAATGATGCCCACTTGGGTCATAACCAACACCGATATGTGTGTAATTGCCGTTCATAATGTTCTCTCTGTGCCCAGGGCTGTCCATCCATGCCTGAACAACTTCTTCTGCTGATCTCTGGCCTTGAGCGATGTTCTCCCCTGCCGCATTATAAGATATCCCATGGTCTCGGATCATATCAAATGGAGAACCATAAGTTGGACTTGTATGGGAAAAATAATTGTTTTGTGCCATATCTGTCGACTTGCGACGAGCAACCGCACTTAATTCTGTATCTAACTGTAGGTCTGATAATCCAGCCTCTCTTCTGTGATTGTTGGTGAGTTCCACCACTTGCCGCTCTTCCTGCCTAATTCCGTCTGTAATTTCTTGTGGCTCATCCTGTTCTGGTTCGTCTGCTTCCTCTGGCTGAGGTTCTGGAGCTTGAGGTTGTTCTTCGGGCTCAGGTTCTGGAGTTGGCGTCTCTTCTTCTGCTGGCTGTTCTGGTTCTGGAGCTTGCGGCTCAGTTTCCTCTGGAGCAGCTTGATCAGGACGTTGTCTTTCCGGTAAATTATTACGTAATAGTGTACGTAATCGTTCTTGAAGTGTAGCACTATCTAGGTTTTGATTTAAATCATAAATTTCCCTAGGGTGTAGTTGCGAGTCATCGATCACAAAATCAAATTTAGCTTCTTGAATTTTGACCGGTTTCGTATGTGGAAAGTTTTGACTTGGAATATCGGTAGCTTCACTTGACAAATACATGTCGTTTGCTTCATCTTGAAAGTACCTTGCATCTTCCCCTAAACCAGCTGCATTCTGGTTATTGCCGTTACACCCTATCGGTAAAAGAGCCATTAGACATAATAACAAAATGGTAATGAATTTATTTTGCATTTATTCTCTCTCCTTCTTTCATAAATTTTTATTAGTTTTTCTTGATGTAATGATTTTATAGGTGGTAATGATCGCCTTAACTAGAAAGAAGGAGCAAGAGAAAAAGCCCCTGAATGATTTAAATAATCCATTCAGAGGCAGGCGTCTCATTGTTTAACCATTTACTATTTGTCCACCGTTCACATGGATGACTTGTCCAGAGACATACGTGGAATCACCGGATGCAAGATACACATAAGCAGGAGCGAGCTCAGCTGGTTGTCCTGGTCTTCCCATAGGGGAATCTGTCCCGAATTGACCAACTTGTTCTGCAGGGAACGAAGCGGGAATGAGTGGTGTCCAAATCGGTCCAGGTGCCACAGCATTGACGCGAATACCTTTAGAAATAAGATTTTCAGAAAGGGAGCGTGTCAATGTTACAAGTGCTCCTTTTGTAGCTGAATAGTCCATTAAGACAGGCATCCCTTTGTAAGCAACGATGGAAACACTATTGATTATTGTGCTTCCTTCTTTTAAATGTGGTCTAGCAGCTTTAATAAAGTGAAAGGCGGAAAAAATATTTGTTTTAAACGTACGTTCTAGTTGTTCAGCAGAAATATCCTCAATATTTTCTTGGAAGTGTTGCTCGGCCGCATTATTAATGAGACAATCCAATTGACCGAAGTGATCAATCGTTTGCTTTACAGCATCAAAGCAAAATGTCTCATTTCCTACATCGCCAGGAATGAGCAGGCACTCTCCACCATATTTTTCTACGTATAATTTTGTTTTTTCTGCATCTTCATGTTCATCCAAATAGACGAGAGAGAGCTTGGCTCCTTCTTTGGCAAACGCGATTGCAACGGCACGTCCAATGCCACTATCACCGCCTGTTAAGAGAACAACTTTATCTTCGAGTTTTCCTGATCCCTTATAATTAAGGTCATCAAAAATGGGCTCGGGCGTCATCTCGCTTTCAAAGCCAGGTTGGCGCTGTTGAACTTGTTCTGGTTGCCCTTTTTGCTGTTGCTTATTAATCTCTGTAAACTTCATATGCTAAACACCTTCCAATTTTAAAATGTCATAATGCTTATAGCCAATCATTAGGTTACTGGAATTCCCTATGAGTTGAGTGGATTTAGTTGTTAAATCAAGTATACATTGATAGAAAATAGTGATGGAAGCTTCTCATCGTGATTGTTTAAATGCTATCTGTGTACAGACTAACAAGGGAACTTAAGATGATTGACTGTTATGATATGTATTACCTAAAATGGCAATTTCATAACATGAAATTCTTAGCGTAAAATTTTGATTTGGCATAAAGTGCCTATGTCTATTTTAAAAAAAGAGTTGACTGCTTAACATGAGGACATAAATAGTTCTTTTTAAGATATAAAAGTCTTTAACATTTTCTCGAGAAAGATGAGACAATGGTGTGACTCCTTTCCTCGTTAAGTGTATTTTTGTTATAATAAAAAGGGATAATAGTAAAGTAGCGTTTCTTTTGAGGCGCTACTTTTTATTTTACTCATCACCACTATCTTTTCTAAACGTAAGTTGAGTGAGTTTCATTTATTTTATAAAGTGCGTTAGAATAATGAAGGTAGATTGGCTAATTGCTAAAGTATGACAAAACGTAAAACTTTTTATATAGAAAGAAGGGGACACCGTGACAAATGCCCAATTAAAACAGGATATTATCGCATACAGTAAACATATAGGCATTGATAAGATAGGCTTTGCATCGGCTGACCCTTTTGTGACATTAAAAGCAAGGCTTAAAGAACAGCAAAAGCTAGGATATGCCTCTGGTTTTGAGAAGGGGACCATTGAGGAAAGAACGACCCCTGATCTGTTGCTACCAGAGGCTAAAACGATTATCTCCATCGCTTTGGCTTATCCATCTAAATTAAAAAACGCCACTCAATCTAAAAAAGGCGCACGGCGGGGGATTTTTTGTCGAGCATCGTGGGGGGAAGATTATCATCATATTTTAAGAAGTAAGTTATCCAAGCTTGAAGCATATATTTATGAACGTGTGCCTGAAGCTAAATGTAAATCGATGGTTGATACCGGAGAATTATCTGACAGAGCAGTAGCTGAACGAGCAGGTATTGGATGGAGTGGAAAAAATTGTGCTATTATAACACCAGAGTTCGGTTCGTATGTTTATTTAGGGGATATGATCACTACGCTTGATTTTCCCGAGGATCAGCCGATTTTTGATCAATGTGGTACGTGTAACAAATGTGTGGATGCATGTCCTACAGGGGCATTGGTGCAAGGAGGCCAACTGGATTCAAATAAATGTATTGCTTTTTTGACACAAACAAAGGAGATGCTTCCGGAGCAGTATCGAAAAAAAATTGGTAATCGTTTGTATGGTTGTGATACGTGTCAAGTTGTCTGTCCTGTTAATAAAGGAAAAGATGCCCGCCATCATCCGGAGATGTTGCCTGATCCCGAAATAGTTAAACCTGAATTAATTCCGTTACTCAAAATGAGTAACAGAGAATTCAAAGAGACATTTGGACGGATTTCTGGTGCGTGGAGAGGCAAAAAGCCCATTCAACGAAATGCGATTATTGCCCTGGCTCACTATAAAGAAGAAGAGGCTTTACCTTTATTATATGAGTTAATGTTTAAAGACCCTAGAGCTGTTATTAGAGGGACAGCTGCTTGGGCTATTGCAGAAATGCCACAAAATAATGATATGTGCGCTAAACTAAGAGAAGCAAAAGAGAAGGAAAGTGACTCAGAGGTGATAGCAGAAATAGAAAAGGCCCTATTTAAGATACAAAATGAAAAAGAAACGATTCAAGATAAACGGCATCTTATCAAAAACTTTTAGCGGAATAAGGAGGAACTGGTATGACCTTGCGTCCATTAATTGCTACTAGTGAGATATCAACCCCTATCGGACCAATCAGTCTAGCTACATCTGAAAAAGGTGTCTGCTTTGTAGAGTTTGGCTCATTACAAACGACACGCCCCATTTTCATAACAAAGCTAAAACGACATCATATTGTGGCAGAGGTTAGAGAAGACAGAGGCACACTTATAGAAGCCGCAGAAAAGCAAATTTCTGATTATTTTACAGGTGTCAGAAAAGGATTCGACTTACCGTTGGACCCCTTTGGGACAGCATTTCAGAAGCTTGTGTGGCACGAAGTAGAGAAAATTCCATACGGCTCAACTGCCTCCTATAAACAAATTGCGATTAACATAGGCGCTCCAAGAGCCGTTAGAGCAATTGGGGGGGCAAATAATAAAAATCCCATACCGATTATTATACCGTGTCATAGAGTCATTGGTTCTAACGGGGCAATGGTTGGCTATGGTGGAGGATTAGATAAAAAAGAAGCTTTACTAAAACATGAAGGCGCATTAAAAACACTAACATCTTAGTGTAAAACCTCTCACCTTTTCAAGGTGAGAGGTTTTGTGATGTTTTACGCCTTTTTACAAAGGAACGTTCCCCCATTATTGTTGGAGCTGAGACATCTGTGTAACAGTATAAATTAGGCATGAATCCTTTTTAGTGATGAATAGAATAGAAGAACTGACGAAATGAGGGGATCTTATGAAGCATGAGCTAAACAGTTTGCAAAGTTATTGGGAGACTTGCTGTCGTCTTTATGTTTCAGGAGATAAGCAAGGCTACCCTTTTATAAGGGAGGAAGATAATGAGGCGGCAAAAAGAAAGGTATTGAAGATGGCAGAGAGAGAAGCTATCATTGTCAAAAATAACGTTGACGGCTATTTAATTCAACAACACGTATTAAATGATAGGCGAGTGATTGATTATTTTTTTACAATTGAACAATTCATCATTCATAAGGACATATCATATTTAGAAACGCAACGACAATTTAGAAGAGCTGTCTTTGAGGAAGAACAGTTAATTGATGACTATATTTTAGCAGCTGACGGACATGAAACGGTTAGTAAAGAAGAACTGTATAGAGCGAGAAGAAAAATGCCACGTCAAACAATTCATTCAGAAAAAAATCGCTTTTCCTACGATAGACTAGAAGCAGTGAAATATGCTGAACGCTGGTGGAACGATTACAATCCGGCTTACAAACAGTTTGATAATGACTGTACGAATTATGTATCTCAATGTTTGAGAGCAGGGGGAGCGCCGATGAGAGGCGCTCCTAATCGGAAGGAAGGCTGGTGGTATGGCGATTCGAAGTGGAGTTTTAGCTGGGCTGTTGCACATTCTTTACGTTGGTATTTAAGTGGATCGGAAAAAGGACTTAAAGCGGAAGAAGTTTCCTCAGCACAGCAGTTAATGAAGGGAGATATTATTTGTTATGACTTTACCGGTGACGGCAGTTGGCAACACACAACAGTGGTTGTTGAAAAGGATGCAGATCAGATGCCTCTAGTTAATGCTCATACTACAAACAGTCGTATGCGTTATTGGGGATATGAAGATTCTACAGCTTGGACGCCAAATATCCAATATAAATTTTTTCATATTACTGGGTAATAAGCTTTTTTGATAAATAATCCTTCAATTGGCACTAACATCCAACTTCTTGTTGTGGTATAGTAGATATTGGGATTTGAGAATTCTGCGTTATTTTTATGTATTATTCCGTATTATAACATGTATAAGTTTAAGAAAAGTTGCGGTGGATGCCTATGACAATAAGTGGATTATTAAAATATGTAATGATAGTTGTACTAGTCGTTTTATTAGCTTCCTGTACTCAAACGGATTCAACTCTAACGCAGGCAAAACAAGAACTACCGTTTCCTGTTTTATATCCTGAAGAAGTACCAGAAGGTTGGGCTGTTGATGAGACGATATATGAAGATCGTCTTCTCGTCATCATCTTTAATAATAACCAAGAGGGACAAATAGAACTCGTGCAGGATCAAAATATTCAAGGGCTTGATGTTGATGAATTGAGAAACCATGTACTGTCAAATGTGCCTGTAGGAAATGAATTTCTTGTAAATCATGAAGTAGTAGAAGTGGGGGAGTATGTAGGGGAATTAGCCTATTTTACTGATCCTATTTCAACGCTTCAATATACATTTGTACAAAAAAATGAACTGTTTACTGAAAACATAGGGCCTATTCCTTATTATCAAGTGATTGGAAAAGGTGTCTCCTCAGACGAGTTAAAAGAATTTATTCATACTTTAGAAGCTTCGACTTAATAGTGAAGCTTCTTTTCTTTCCTAGAAAGACATGATAAGATAATCTAGATATTGATAACATACAGAGGTGAAACTGGTGGGATTGCACGTCGTTTTACATGAACCGGAGATTCCGGCGAATACAGGGAATATTGCAAGAACTTGCGCAGGTACAAACACAGCTCTTCATTTAATTCATCCACTAGGTTTTTCTACAGATGATAGAATGCTAAAAAGAGCAGGCTGTGACTACTGGCCAAATGTACAGGTAAACCATTACAATGAGATAAATGAATTACTGGAAAAATACCCACAGGCTGAATTTTTCTATATCGAAACGATAGGAGAAAAATATTATCATGAATTTGATTACAGTGACGTAGGTAAGGATTATTTTTTTGTATTTGGAAAGGAAACGAAAGGACTACCTAAAGAGATAACGGAGGCAAACAGAGCGCGATGTTTTCGCATTCCTCAAACTGATAAAATAAGGTCGTTAAACTTATCCAATACGGCAGCAATTGTTGTTTACGAAGCGTTACGACAGCAAATGTTTCCTGTGCTAGATTAAAACATATGGTGAAGCGGAACAACAAATTAATATAAGTTTTGTCTAAAAAAGCAGCCCTTCTTAGTTAGAAGAGGCTGCTTTCGTTTAGCGTTTATGGGGATTGGAATCATACCCGGCTGTGAAAATCGCGATAAGAAATGTTAAGCAAACGCCTAAGATTAGAAGAAGTGCCAATTGATACGCCCCCTTAAATGATATCTATACTCAATATATCATGATTTTAATTTGAATGAAAGATTCGGTTCTCCTGTATGATTTATTCCCTCACCATTCAATGAGGTATTTTCGAAAAATGTTAGGATTAAAAGGAGGACAGGCCACTCCATTCTTGAAAAAGATACATCCATTTT
The DNA here is from genome assembly GCF_002019735.1 of Salipaludibacillus agaradhaerens. NCBI lineage: Bacteria > Bacillati > Bacillota > Bacilli > Caryophanales > Bacillaceae > Salipaludibacillus > Salipaludibacillus agaradhaerens. Next base: position 1,345,406 of record NZ_KV917378.1, on the reverse strand, counting down.
TTAATACGAGATTCGTCAGCTAATGTGTCATAGTCTACGGTATAAAGACCATCTTCATTCCCCCATAATCGGTCAAAATAATGGGAGACATCCAGCATAAAGTCAGAATTAGGTGATCCTGTCACTTTAATATTCGTCTCAAGGTTGATATCATCTATATTTCTCTTCGTCAAATTTGCGGAACCACCAATCATTACTGCTTCATCTTGTTTTTCAATATAAACAAATTTAGCATGGTATTGTTCGCCGACAGTATGGTACCAGCGAATGTTAATGTGACCGCCAGATTCTTCAATAAGCTCATGGGCAACTGGGCGATTAGGAACACCGTTTTTCTCATGACCAAAGGCGTCCTTATTAGCATCGAGAATAAGATTTATCGTGACGCCTCGTTCTGATGCTTTTAACAAATGAGAGATTATATCACGATCAGATAGATAAAACATACCTATGTTTACAATGTCTCCTTTAGAAGCCTTTTCTAATTCTAGTAATATGTGTTCCTTTATTTTGCCCTCTGTGAGCAGTTGAAGTTCATAGCGATCTTCCCCAAGATCAACCTCTCCATCAAGTGTTTCAGCACGCATTCCGTCAAAAATAGTAGGGTCAACTCCAGACATAACGGCGACTGCTTTTTCTGTGGCGATTAGGTCGTTTATAATATCTCCCTGTACTGTGAAAGCAATGTTCGAATGGTTGGCACTGGCATCATGAGCATTGGCAGAAGATATGATACCTTCTTTTTCTGTTATCATTATTTTGCGATGATTGGCTTTAAAATTAATTAGTTCTAAGTATGAACGGAGTGTCACATCTGGTGAATCAGGGCTAAATGCGTTGGGAAGCCAGCCCCCGTTCTCAGAATGACCGAACCACTGAAAAGTAGAACGCCATATACCGGAAAATGTAGGGTTCGAATCTCTTAATTCAGTTAAATCTGTTAAAATCACAGTTATTCCGGCCTTTTCCATCTCTTTAATATGATCAGGTGTATAAGAACCATAAAACGTATTTATAGGATCCGTAATAACGATAATAGTGGTTTCGGGAGACTCCTGTAATTTTTGAATAAGAGCGTCAGCCAATGATGAGGAAAGAGGTGGATATAGTTCGTCATCTCGTGGATAATCATCATTAAATAAAAACATATCAACGATAATAAACTCCTCAGCGTCACTAATCATATCATGCATGGTATTAAAGATGACGTGCTCCTGTTGTTCTATTCCTTCTTCAGTTCGATAGGTTAAATCATATAAAAAATCAATGTGATTTGTTTCATATACAGTGCCTTCAATAGAGATGTTGTCAGGGAGAGGCTTTACATAACCATAAATTGCAAAACCTATCGTTAGTGTTATATAAAGTATGATAGAGGTAAAAGCTATTTTTTTAAACAAACGGTGTCTAGGCTTTGTCTTGACTGTAACATGTGGCATTAATAAATCCTCCAACGTATAATAAATAAAGTGACCTACCAATTTCTGATTCGATGAATGAATGTCTCGATTAAATTTTTAACACGAAAAAGTGACCAATGATAAATAAACGATATCACATGTGTTTTTTAAAAGGACTATAGAGAAAGACCGTGACTATCGGAGAATCTCAACCAAGTCTGAAGATCCTCATGTTGCGAACGGGTTTCTTATAGCTGGAAGCAAGCCCTCGGGAAATCGTCCCTCTGTAGCGTGGAACCACTGTAAGAATGATTTTTATCAAAGATAACTGTCCTTAAAATTCCCTGATAATAATAGAGATGAAAGCTAAACCTATTTAGCGAGAAAAGAGCGAAAACGCCACTTTTTGAAGGGGGCGTTTTTATAGGTATGTTTTGTATGGTGTAATTGTTTCAGAGAATTTATCTTACAACAACCTCCCTGAAAATAACAGAGAGAATATAACTAGCTAGGAGGATTAAATCTTTTTGAAAATGAGGTCTATTGTCGTATAATAAAGAAGGTATAAAGGAGGTAGAAGTGATGTATGTGGTGATGAATGAGCTATATGTCCCAGTTGAGGGAAGAGAGAATGTAGCGAAACGTTTTGCAGAAAGCTCTGAAAAAATGAAACATGTTCCTGGCTGCCTTGATTTTATGTTTTTAAACCCAGAAGATAACAGTCATTATCAAATTGTCTTAACAAAATGGGATTCGAAATTAGACTACGAGAACTGGATTAATAGTGATGCATTTAAGCGAGCTCATAAAAAAAGGCGTGAAAACCTCGATAAAAGCCCTACATCAGGTAACAAAATTTATGCTTATGAAGCTGTCCATTACTTATAAAATGAACCCCTTCAATCAGTGGGAGTTTTCGTTCTATCCCCACTGATTGATCGTTGTGTGAATCAGCATATTAACGCCCATTATCTCCCCCTCTATAGAGTATCTCTGCTCTCTATTTTGATGTGGGCGTTTTCTGGACGGTTATCTGTGATAAAAAATCACGAAACCGGATGAAAAATTCCGGTTTCGTAGTTATATTAATTAGCTACCTAGAATAAACGGGAAGTTTAACCGAAAAACTAAATAGATACTATATTTAAAACAAGTCTGACTCCTTTTTTAATGAGCTTCAAGAAAGGTGCAGTCTATAAAATTGAGTTAATCAGGAGATTACAGATGAAAAACGCTTATTTAACAAGCCATTTTCCGCTTATATCTATTATTTTATTTAGTTTAGCGGGTTCGATATATTTAGAAAGAATGACCATTTATTATTTACAATCTATTGGTTTATATAGTGGGATGATTGAATTTTTCTCTGAACAAGGCATTCATTTAACACTATTATTTGTTATGTGGTTATTTTTCTTTATGTTTTTTGCAGCACTCAAGCTCATTGCCAATACAGTCAATGAGTTATCTTTACTCTTTTTTTCTAAGGATGAGGTAGGTACTGACTTAACCAATATTCGAAGAGGGTCATGGATTTTTCTCATAGGAAGTATCGGATCGGTTATTGCTTCCTTTGATTTGTATGTATTATTAGGGACGTTTTTACTTTCATGTTTTGTCTATTTTATTTATTTTATTTATAAGGTAAGTGTTTCTCTATCAGCTCCTGCATTGATTGCCCTGATTTTCTTTCACATATTTTTTTGGTTTGCGTTTGTAATGGCTGTAGGCTATGCCATTATAAAATTGTATAATAGTTTAATCGCTAGCTTGCCCGTCTAAATAGACCGGTAACTTGATACGTAAAAAGTATATCTGTGTTATTTGATGTCATGAAGCTGAGCAAGTTTGGCTAACTATTGAAATTATCTCTTTGTGGTCACAAAGAGGGGTTATTATAAATCGTAGTATCAATGAGGTAAATAATATGATCCCTTAAAGATAGACAGAGAACGATCAACATCTGTTTTACTTTGGGGGATTTTTTAAAGGGTGAAACAATCGGATTTAGGGTCAGCAATTCTCTCGTTCTGCCTTATATTTAGGATCTAAATGTCTGTGTCTACAAAAGGAGGTTCTTTGGATTGAGTATTTTATTGCCTTTTTATATGAAATTTACATAAATGAATGAATAATACAATGTCACGCTCAATATAACGAATGATATTGGGGATTAATAACAAAATGTTCGTCGTTAGAAACTATGAAGTGGAACGAAAGGTGGCGACGCCTGTGAGAAGAAGAAAAGTCTGAAAATTCATTCTGAGTAATCTCTGCAGAGGTAGAATGAGCTGAAGACGAGCGCAACGGAAAGCGTGTATCTGTAGTGGAAATGAGTCATAACGTTCCGAATTAACGATACAACCGATCCTATATTATTTCTATAGTTCTTTCTCTTTTTTCTCCTACGAACTGCTTGAGTACTAAGTGACTTAACAAGTATTTTCTTCGTCTGAGACATCCCCGTTTTATGACAGTTAACCGTCCGTAAACCTCCTCGCAGAAAATAAAGACGACAGGTAAATCTAGTTAAACGGGAGCTGACGGATGCAAATGTCCTGATTGAAGGGGCGTGTTATATTGAATCGCCATTTCTTTTTAAAAAATTTGCCCTCAATAGTTAGTCTACCTTAGTTATATTAGATTGAAACGTGAATAGCGGTTAGCGTTATGCCGAATAGTTAAGAGTAGTATAATGAGTCAAAACTTATGTGGAGGGATAATATGGAGATTTTTGCAGATTATTTAGCGACGATTGATAATCCGCAACATCGGAGTCGAATGGAGGAAGTTTTAACTTGGGTAATGAACACATACCCAAACTTAACACCGAAAATTGCGTGGAACCAGCCTATGTTTACAGATCATGGCACATTTATTATTGGTTTTAGCGTAGCAAAACGTCATATGGCGGTTGCCCCTGAGAAGGCAGGGATTAATCATTTTGCAGATGACATTGTTCAAGCTGGTTACGACCATACGAAGGAGTTGGTTCGTATTATGTGGGATAGACCCGTGGACTTCTCTTTACTAAAGAAAATGATAGCATTTAATATTAATGATAAAGCCGAATGTTCAACTTTTTGGAGAAAATAGAAAAACGATTATCCTTAGAAGTTTGCCTTATGCATTTTTAGATATTTTGTTTTACGTGTCAGCAAGTTCCCTTAGTATAGATCCGGCTATTTCTGAAGTGATTGACTACAAAACGACTAAGCGGTTCCAGCTCAATTGAGAGACTGAAACCGCTTTGGTGATTTTAAGAATATCGTTACCTCGTGATAAGCAAAATAAACATTGTTTACATATAGTGGTGTTTGTTAATGAATGCCTGCCATAATGTCCCGCCAAAGCTGGGTGTGTATATGATTTTGGCTTTGCTGATAAAGGGATGATGGATTATCATTTCCGATCCATAACCCAGTCGTATAGCGGTTGGACGATCCTACAAACCATAAGTCATAATAATCATTCGTTGTACCTGTCTTTCCACCTAAATAACCAGATGTGGAAAAGCGTGCTCGGCGGCCGGTGCCTTCGGTTATCACTTTACCTAGCATCTTGCGCATTTCATTAACGGTATCGTTTGTCCACACCTCTGTTTCTTTCCTTGGCCACTCGTATAGCAATTCCCCATCCATATCATAAACACCACGAATCGCTTTGGGTGATGTATAAATGCCATTAGTAGCAAAAATTGTATAAGCTTGTGTGAGTTCATGGACACTTACGCCTTCAGAAAGTCCACCGAGGGCAGCAGGTAGTACATGGTCATTAGAGGTGATTTTTTGAAAATCGAAATGATCTAGGTAATTAAAGGAAGCTTCAATACCGACCATATCCAGTATTCTAACTGCGGCAGTATTATAAGAATTTTTAAGAGCTTCTTCAAGTGTTACTTTCCCATAGACAGCCCCACCAAAATTTTGTGGTTCATACTGCCCACGTTGAATTGGTCCCGCATCAATGAGCGAACTGCTAGACATTTTCGTTGTGTCAATTAAAGGTGCGTAAACAAGTAATGGTTTAATGGCGGATCCAGGTTGGCGATAGGCTTGATAGCCTCTATGGAAGTTAAATTTTTCATAGGAAGTTCCACCAGTCATTGCGACAATTTCGCTAGCTTCATGGTCAATAACCGATACGGCCCCTTGAATATCAGTAGAAGATAACCGATTATTGATAGTTTTAACAGCATGCGATTGCACGTTTGGGTCAAGAGCAGTATCAACTGTGATGCCACTTGCTAACAAATGCTGTACCCGTTCTTGGAGTTTCATTTCGATGTCCTGCCTTGCTTCATCATTGTTTGCTGATTTCAGCTGTTGCATGTAGCCTTCTTCTTTTGCAATAAGCTGCTCTAGCTCATAGTAAACATAGGTAATATAGTCAGGATACTCATCGCTTTTTTCAAAATTAGAAAGAGAGATCTTCTTATCAAGTGCCTCTTCATAGTCATCATTGCTAATATAGTCTTGTTCCTTCATTTTTGCTAAAATCCATTCTTTTCTCTCGTGGGTCGCATCACTGTTAGTTAATGGGTTGTAATGCGCTGGATTATTAGGAACAGAACTTAAGAAAGCTATTTCTGCTAAGGTTAGTTCATGAGCGGTCTTATTAAAATAATAATGGCTTGCTGCTTCAATACCATAAACCCCGTTAGAGAAGTAGACGGTATTTAAATAGAGCTCGAGAATCTCCTCTTTTTCCATAACTTGTTCAATGTGATAGGAATATAGTAACTCAGAGATTTTCCGTTCATAGCTTTGATCATGTGTTAAATATAAATTGCGTGCTAGCTGCTGGGTAATTGTGCTGCCACCCTGTTCAATGGATTGATGTTGTATGTTAACAATAAATGCTCTGGCAATACCAGTCATATCGAAGCCCGGGTGATCAAAGAAAGATTGATCTTCGGCTGCTAAAAACGCATGTTTGAACATATCAGGAATCTCGTTATACGGAAGATAAATCCGATTTTCTGCTGAAAAAATGTCTGATATAGTGTTTCCATCCCGGTCAAGTATGAGGCTGTTAGAGTGCAATGTTATTTGCTCTAGTTCTACAGCGTCATCCAAAACAGTTTGAAGTGATTGTGCTGATGACATTTCCTTAGTCGTTTCCATGAAAAATAACGTAAAAATCCCTATAAATAAGATGATGAATAGATTTCCAGCCATCATACGCATAACTGTCACAACACTCTCTTAGATAATATGATTACTTCCCTATATTACTCTAAAATAAAGGACAGAGGAAGACTTTTTTCTTATGGTATATTCAGTCATAAGGCCTATTTTATATTTGTTGATGGCATTTTCAGTAGTGTTATCACGTATAGAATCTTCATTAAAAAAGAGTGCATCATTTACGAGAGACTAATGATCTAGTTAAATATCCTTATCTTGATATTTAAGCTTCTTTTCAGTTAACAAATTGAATCTAGTATGGTTTAATCTTAAAAGTTCATCTCTTTTATCATCCATTAATCTCCCGCCTCAAAATAGAGAAAAAGAGGCGAGAGATAACTGATGCTAATGTCTCGATTCACTCAACTACCTCGGTGGGAGAAATATAAAAACTCCTATCGATTGAACGTTCATTTTATAAAATAAGGGAGTTAAATGTATGGCAGAACAAAAGACAGACATCGTGAAGAAAAGGAATGCCACCCTAAACTTTGCAATTATCATGGCAGTTCTATTTGTGATTGTAGGTATTCCTGCTTTAATCGCTCATCAATTAGGAATAGGATGGGCTAAGTATCCGCTATTTGCTATTTACATAGGGTTGTTTGTAGCTTTCTATAAATGGATGAAAATAGATCGCACATATGAAGAAGTGATGACGCATAGGATAGATTTAAAAAAACGTGTGCTAGTGCGGATCTTCATTCAAGAAGGTGTGGAGGATGTTATCAAAGAGATTACTATTCCATTTCAAGCTATTAGTAGCGTTGTATTAGCACCATCTGAAAAATGGGTGGATATTGGTCGGGCAGGATTAACGATTAAACGATACCATTATGAACCTATCATTCTTATTGTGTATGAAGAAGAAGGGGAAAAGTACTTTTTCGGTATTACTTGTAAAACAAACTCGGAAACTAACGAATGGCTAGATAATCTTCAAAAAGCCAACTTACCATTAACGATTACGGATGAATGTGTAGAAGGACTTATTGGAATTCCCCATCCTGAAGAAGCTATTGAACATGATTTTGCGAGAGTCCCATTACAATTTAATGGTGATATTAGCACTTATTTTAACAGAAAAAAAGGTTATTATTATCCCTATTATCCTGTTTATAAAAAAGGGGAAACTATTACTTTAGAGGAAAATACTATTCGCACATTTAAATGGAAAGTAAGGCATGTGTTTATAGCCACAAGTTTAGCACTTATAATGGTTGTTCTCCTTGCTGAAGCAGGCTTAATGACTGCAAATGGCGCTTTTGTCGGAATAATCCTTTTTGGAAGCAGTCATCTTTTATATAGCTATTCATTTAAACATTTCACAAAGAGACATTGGTTCGGTATTGTGTCATTGTTAACGTTAAACTATTTAACAGTATCTAGTATTTCTAAGTTAGGGAAGATAAATCAATTAGATATTCAGGTTTTTAGTAGTTACTTCTTATTCTTTCTACCTTTACTGTTTGTATCTTACAAAATAAGGAAAAGCAAACCTGCTAAGCATCATTATCAGATTCAACATATCAAAAGACGTTTGAGATACAAGGGATCTTTAGCAAAATCAACATAAATTCATATTTAGGATTGATTAATGTGACTAACTGGCAAATGGAGATACTTGAATTTAACATGGGGCGTCATAACAAATAGTAACTGTGTCTTTACCTTCGTCAGTTGCAGACTTAATAGAGATATTTTAACTGGGAGGTAGCAGCTCTTACGGCACTTCCTGTTAAGCAACTTCTCACACTTTTGAACATCCTTTTCTAGGTCATTGCATAAGATGAATCATGGTCTTAGAAAATGGGATCTAGTGGTGTTGAGAGGAGGTTGCGAATGAAAATTATAGACAAAATACAACGTCACCGTGAGGAAGAGGAGAGATTGAAGTGGGAAGGCACTTTCGCACAATATTTGGATATTTTGCGTGAAAGGCCAGAAGTTGCACAGACAGCCCACTCCCGCATCTACAATATGATAAAAGATGCAGGTGTCGTAGAAGAGGGTGAAAAAAAGAGGTATTTGTTTTTTGAAGACCAAATTTTTGGTCTTGAAGAGGCTATTGAGCGTCTCGTTGAAGAATATTTTCATTCGGCAGCGAAGCGGCTTGATGTGAAAAAACGTATACTGTTATTAATGGGGCCGGTAAGTGGTGGGAAATCAACGCTTGTGACACTACTAAAAAGAGGGTTGGAAAAATATACACGGACAGATCGAGGCGCTGTCTATGCCATTAAAGACTGTCCTATGCATGAAGATCCGTTACACTTAATCCCTCATCATATGAGAGGCGATTTTTTCAAAGAATTTGGTATACGAATTGAAGGTAACCTCTCACCGCTTAATATGATGAGATTAGAAAAAGATTATGGAGGACGCATCGAGGACGTCATGGTTGAACGGATCTTTTTATCTGAAGATCGACGTGTTGGTGTAGGAACATTTAGCCCTTCTGACCCCAAATCTCAAGATATTGCGGACTTAACGGGAAGTATTGACTTCTCTACAATTGCAGAATTTGGATCCGAATCTGATCCGAGAGCTTACAGATTTGATGGCGAATTAAATAAAGCCAATCGAGGATTAATGGAGTTTCAAGAAATGTTAAAATGTGACGAGAAATTTCTCTGGCATTTACTTTCACTGACCCAAGAGGGAAATTTTAAAGCGGGAAGATTTGCCCTTATTTCTGCCGATGAAATGATTGTTGCTCATACGAATGAAGCGGAGTACAAATCATTTATTTCGAATAAAAAAAATGAAGCCCTTCACTCACGGATAATTGTCATGCCAATCCCATACAACTTAAAAGTAAGTGAAGAAGAACGAATATACAAAAAGATGATCTTAGAATCTGATATTGCAGATGTCCACATTGCCCCTCATGCACTAAAAATAGCAGCCATCTTTACGATTCTCACTCGGTTAAAGGAATCTGAAAAAGGCCATGTAGATGTGCTGAAAAAAATGAAACTCTATGATGGGCAAAATGTAGAAGGCTTTAACACACAAGATGTGATTGAGTTGAAGAAGGAATTCGCTGATGAAGGAATGGATGGCATTGATCCACGTTATGTGATCAACCGTATTTCTTCTGCAATTATTCGTAAAGAACTTACATCCATAAATGCCCTTGATGTTCTTCGTTCTATTAAAGATGGCTTAAGTCAACATGCGTCTATCTCACAAGAAGATAAAGAAAAGTATTTAAACTATATTTCTCTTGCAAGAAAAGAGTATGATGAGATGGCAAAAAAAGAAGTACAAAAGGCATTTGTTTATTCCTACGAAGAATCAGCTAAAACATTGATGGATAATTATCTTGATAATGTGGAGGCCTACTGTAATAAAAATAAACTAAGGGACCCATTAACAGGTGAAGAGATGAGTCCTGATGAAAAATTAATGCGTTCAATTGAAGAACAAATTGGGATTTCTGAAAACGCTAAAAAGGCATTTCGGGAGGAAATATTAATTCGAATTTCAGCCTATGCAAGGAAAGGAAAGAAATTCGATTATCAGTCTCATGACCGATTGCGTGAAGCTATACAAAAGAAACTATTTGCCGATTTAAAAGATGTCGTTAAAATAACGACGTCAACTAAGACACCAGATGAAAATCAACTGAAGAAAATTAATGAAGTTATTGCGAGATTAATTGATGAATATGGCTATAATAGTACATCTGCGAACGACTTACTAAAATACGTAGGTAGCCTTTTAAACAGGTAAGTGTGGGCACGGTTATAATCGCCCCTCCTCCGGCACATAACCGTATGTTACAACTTGTTAACAACTAAAATTCTATCTTTATAAAAGTTTAAAACATTATGAATCAGGCAATAATTTAATTAAACAGGACGTTGCTTGTGACTGTGAAAATTGAATGTGGAGGAGAAAAATGAATATGGAAAGTAATACGCCTGAGGCCACGTTCCCAGAAAAGCCAACATGGAAAACGGCTTTATGGTCATTAACCAAACTGTTGACCGTTGTAGTGATCATTGGCGTCATCATCCGCGGTTTTTTATTTACTAATTACATTGTTTATGGCCAATCAATGATGCCAACAATCAATGATGGGGAACGTATTATTGTAAACAAACTTGATTACGAGTTAGTTACGCCATCACGTTTTGATCTAATCATTTTCCATGCTACTGAAGAATCTGACTATATTAAACGAATTATTGGCCTCCCTGGAGATACGGTTGAGTATAAAAATGATATCCTTTATATTAATGGAAAAGTCCAGGAAGAAACATTTCTAGATGATTTTAAAGAAACTCATGAAAATGGCTTGTTTACTGATGATTTTACCTTGGAACAAGTGACAGGTGAAAGCGAAATACCTGAAGGCTATGTATTTGTGTTAGGTGATAATCGTCAAAATAGTGTTGATAGTCGCCATATTGGTCTCGTCCCCATTAAAGAAATTGTAGGAAAAGCCAATATTACTTTTTGGCCTTTAACGAATATAAGACTACTTTCTTAATATAAGCATCTAGACTTTGAGCCTGTGTTATCATCGCAGGTTCAAAGTCTTTTTAATGTGTTGAATGTTAAAGAAGGGTTCAATATATAATGAGAGCAATATGATTGTAAAGAATTTGTGTCAACTCGCTGTCCATACTGCATAGTATAAAATAAACATCATGCACATATGTATGATGTAAAACTAAGGAGGGGAAGCGGATGACAAACTCTTCAACTAGAAATTACGTTGTCTCTCAAGAAAATTGGTCCCTCCATCGAAAAGGCTACCAAGACCAGCAACGGCATCAGGAGAAGGTACAAGATGCCTTACAGAAAAATTTACCTGACCTAGTAAGTGAAGAGAGTATTGTGATGTCTAATGGTCGAGACGTCATTAAAGTTCCTATTCGTTCATTGGACGAATATAAAATTAAATATAACTATGATAAAAACAAACATGTTGGTCAAGGAAAGGGTAAAAGCAAAATTGGGGATGTAATTGCTCGAGATGGTAGTGATGCAAAGCGATCTGGAAAAGGAGAAGGAGCAGGGGATAAACCAGGAAAAGATTATTTCGAAGCAGAAGTCTCTATTACAGAATTGGAAACTTTACTTTTTCGCGAATTAGAGCTACCTCATTTACAGGCAAAAGAAGATGATGACGTAATAGTAGAGGATATCGAATTCAACGACATTCGAAAAAAAGGTCTCATGGGAAACGTAGATAAACGGCGGACAATATTGCAAGCATTAAAGCGAAACGCCATGCATGGTAAACCACATGTTGCTCCTATTTATAATGATGATTTACGGTTTAAAACCTGGAATGACGTAGTGAAACCGGAATCTAAAGCCGTTGTTTTAGCGATGATGGACACCTCGGGAAGTATGGGGCGATTTGAGAAGTATATCGCTAGAAGCTTTTTCTTTTGGATGACAAGGTTCTTAAGAACAAAATATGAAACTGTGGACATCGTATTTATTGCCCATCATACAGAAGCTAAGAGAGTAACGGAGGATGACTTTTTTATGAAAGGTGAAAGTGGTGGTACCATTTGTTCATCAGCCTATAAAAAAGCACTTGATATTATTGCTACCGACTATCCGCCATCACGCTACAACATTTACCCTTTCCATTTCTCAGACGGAGACAACCTGACCTCTGATAACCATCGCTGTCTAAAATATGTTCAGGAACTCATGGAAATAGCTAATATGTTTGGCTATGGTGAGGTGAATCAATACAATCGACCGTCAACTTTAATGAACGCTTATAAGAAGATAGATGATAATCGGTTCAAGCATTATATTCTGCGTGACAAAAAAGATGTGTATGAAGCATTGAAATTGTTCTTTAAAAAAGGAGAAGAGGCAGTCGCCTATTAATAATAAAGCTATTGAATCAGTTTCTGTTTTACTTGAACATGGCCGTTTTTTCAAGGAAAGAAGGCGCACATAACAGCAGACTTCAACGGCTTTAACATTTATTTCTACGTTAAAGTCGTTAGAGGTATGTTGAATAGCTCATTTTTAAAATATAATTCTGGGTTATTAGGATAATCCGTCATGGAGCCTACATTAATAAACCTATCTCTGTAAATGTTTTGATTAAGCATAAAATATGGCGGTGTATTATTTTAACTTTAAATATTTTCTATCGAAAGTATATCCATTCCTCAAAAATGAATAAGCAAAAAGGCCGTTCAATCATTAAAAGGTGATATTAGAAACCAAGCCAACTGATCAGTATGAGATAACTTACATATAAAATAAAGTTTACAATTAGGGGGACAATTCAAGTAGGTATGTGGACGTAAAACTAGAGGGTGAAGCTTAGTGAAATAACTAGATGTATATGATTAACGTTTTAAAAAGTTAAATATGGGTTTAGTCATTATGGATCAGCATTATTAAGGGTCACATGATCAGTTTTTAATCTAGTGTGTTTAATTCAAATATTTCATTAGAACTAGGGGAATTCTCTCGGTAAACAGACCAAGTTTTGTATTTCTCTTACGATAGCTGTAGGTCTTTATTTACTATATAACTGTGACTATGGTAGAGAAAACATAAAGTGACTGTTTTGAAAGCAGAATTAGAAGAACGTATTGACGATTGATTCCCATAAAAATACATTAAGGTTAGGGAATTTAGGTATAATGATTCAATACACGTATACCACTTAGAAGAGAAAATATAGTTGAAGGTAAATGACTCGTTCGTTTTGTAAGAGAGAAATAAACAATTTTAAGGTCTTTTTCCATCTTACGTTCTTATTTCTGAGTAATTATAGATATAAAGTCATAGACAAGATACTTCTAGAAGTAGGAGAATATTAAATATCATTCTTCTTTTTTGCTTTTGGTAAAAGATTAGACCGTTCTTATAGCCATTTAAGTGTTATTCTAATCGTCGGACCATATATAAAGTTGTGAAAAATCGGGTCATATTGACTAAATGTAAATGACAGAAAGGTGGGCTTGACTACTTAGAGAGTTGCTAATTTTAAATATGTTTCTAAATTATTTCCTTATTTAAGTAGAATGTGTCATTAAATAATACCAATTTTATAGTCCTTTCAAATTGAAAGGGGAAATAGTTTTGAAAAAATTCACAATAGATTTAACCTCTAATAAAGATGAAAAGGGGAAAAAGACTGTCATATTAACTAAATGACAATTTTCTTGTTTTTTCCTGTATTTGTTTTTCAACAGGAAGTAGACCTAATAGACTAAATATAAAGAACTGTTTCAGTGTGATTAACCCTTTAATAAGCTTATACAAGTCGTTTATCACAGGGAGTAAATAGGGAATTATAGATAATTTTGATAATTTAAGTATTTGTACTCATTTACATATTTGAGGAAAAATATTATGATTTAGCTACTACATTCGTAATATAGAACATAACGGGGGTGTATTAATAGAAAGGGATGTCAATATAACTAAAGAAATTTGTCGGTTATGTCGAATTTACTAGCTATCGTTCGTTATAAGGAATTTAATACACATACTACTATTTATATCATCTACTCATTCAGAAAAGGCAACCCTATCGAAAGGTCGGGACGCAAAACTGTGAATCTAAGGAATTATTATATTCTATGATTGCACAGTCGCCTCAATGGAGTGACATAAGGGAGGCTTACCTCATGCTCACTATTAAAAGAGAAGAACAACATGACCAAGAATGGGTGGCACTGATTCAGGCTGCGAAAGAACTAGGGCTGACACCAGAAGAAGTGCGATCCTTTTTGAAGGAAAAGCAAAAATAGCAACATTAAAGATACGGGCATAGAAGCTACTTTAATGTTTTTTGTAATAATACATTGCTTTAAATGTCTTCTCGTTGAGATAGGTTCAGCAAACAAATAGGGAGAGTTCAACGTAAACGTTGAAACACCAGTGTGTTAAAGTCAGATATGGCTTGTAAAGGCTGGTTTTATAAAATGATAAAGTAAACGTTTTCGTTTTGGAAGTGTTCGTGTGGTGAAATTTAATAAAAATAGTGTAGCAACCTTCTAATAGATTTGGGACGTAGAGGAATTGCTGCTAATACTGGTCATATTTATAAAACTTTTTAAACTCGCCGAGAAGGCGAGTTTTTTCTGTAAAGAGACTCCTCTATATTGAATACATTTACTGACCATTCAAAAAAGCCATTGTCAGAACTTCACGTGCACTGTTTAACAGTGAGCGAAGTCAGCCAATGGCTTTATATAAAAGGTTAAGAAATATGACATTAAACATATGCACTAACCCGATTATATCCACGTACTAGTTGAGTGAGGTTGAACGACATTTAAACAGAGCGTTTCTTATCCAGCATTTTAGCAATAATTGAAATTGAGCGGTAAATACTGAATAAAATAATAATAGATGTAAGCGATCCAACCATATATCCAGCGGTAAAGTTACGTGGTGCAATCCATTCTTCCTGCCGTCCTACAATAATGCCTATAATAACTGATAGCGCTAGAATAGCGACAATAATGCCTGTTTCAATTCGGTCATTTTGAGACATTTCTTTTAGTTTTGCTGCAATCATACTTGTCCCCTCCGTCTAATCTTTCATTGATATAATTATATAGTCAAAATGATCACTGTGCAATTTAAATATAAACAAAAGAGTTTTAAGAATAAAAGTAAAGGTTTTGTATTATTTACTGCTAAGGACGAATATCAGGTTTTATCTCCATATAGCCTTCAATGTGAAAGAGAGCCTATTAAATGAAGAAATAAAGAAACAACTAAAAGCTACTTTGGAAGAGGAAATCTTGAAAAACGTTGACGGGAAGACGGTTATAATGATTAATTGCTTATTATAATTAAAACAGTCACATGACGGAACTTTTTAAATCCTTTTCCGTAAATACTTTAAGGAAAAGAATAATGAATGAGTGAAGGAGAGAGAGCAATGATCATGGTTAATACAGAAACAGTAGCAGGCAGAACGATTGTTCAAGCACTTGGCATTGTATCAGGAAATACAGTACAGGCGAAACACGTAGGGAAGGACATTGTTGGGGGATTACGTGGACTTGTGGGAGGTAAAATGAAGGAATATGAAGAAATGTTTAATGAAGCACGGGAAATTGCAGAAAAAGAAATGCTCTCTAAAGCAGACTCACTTGGAGCAGATGCGATTGTAAATGTGAGATATTCCTCATCTTCAATCATGTCAGGAACGTCAGAAGTTCTTGTCTATGGAACAGCAGTCAAGCTTGAGTAAGATTGGGATTGTATAGTTCTTTAATCGGATAGATAAGAGGTAGGCGACTTTTACCAAGGCGTGTGCATATGGATGTCATCCAACCTTTTATCTTTGACTATAACGCTTCTACTTGAATGAATTTCATAATGCAATGTCACGCTCAATATAACGAGTAATAGTGGGGAAAATAACAAATTATTCGTCGTTAGAAACGAAGAGTTGGAACGAAAGATAGCGACTCTTGTGCGAAGAAGCGACGTCTGAAAATCCACTCTGACTGTGCTTTGCAAAGGCAAAATGAGGTGCAGGAGAGCCCACGGAAAGCGTCCATCTGTAGTGGAATGAGTCATAACGTTCCGAAATAGATACAACTATGATTTATGAAATCGATTCACTTATAGTTGGTTTTTTCGTAAGCTGTCAAGTGGAAGCAATGTGAAAAAACAGCAATATTATTGGCAGGATTTGTGCTTATTATAATATTGACCGTGTTGATCGTTGGTATTTTATTGCTTTTAGAATCGCCATTAATGATAGCCAATCGTCTATTTTAAAATGAAATAGTTATTAATTAATGATTTAAAGCTGTCTGACTTTGAGAAGAGAGGCAGCTTTAAAAGTGTTTATTTTGCGACAGATACAAAGGAGATGCATATAAGCATGATGATTAAAGAGATAGCTTAAGTTTTGCCTTTTAATTTATATCATGCAACATTCTTTTCAGAACAGTAAATAACAAAAATAATGAAAGAGCAAGGGTACATATAGACAAAAAATTTCCTAATTGAGTAAAATGAAGACGAACGATAGTGCCTCATACATGGGAGGGGAAGGTTATGCTCAATCCGAGAGTTTGGATCCTATCAAGTCTTTTCTTAATGTTAGCTGCTTGTAGTCACCTTTCTGAGGAAGTGACAGATTCTGATAACACCTCTATAAACAGCAATGAGTATGAGCGTGAACATATAAATAACGAGGAAGATAAAAATGAACATGAAGGATTAGTGGTTGCGGAAACTGATGCTGGTGAATTCATACTTCGTTTGATTTCCGAAAAAGCTGTGTACGAATCAAAAGAGCAGATTCAGCTAACAGGTAAGCTTCAATATAAAGGAGAGAGAGAGGAACTAGAGATTATCCATGTCGAGAGTCCGCTTTATTTTGAATTGCATGAAGTAGACAGGGGTGTTGAACTCCTATACTATCCTACGACTGAACTAGAAGAGAAGACTGTTTTAAAACAGAAAGAATGGTATGAAGAAGACTATGTTAAACGCATTTCATATAGCGAGACTGATGAGCATGCAGACTTTTTCCATTCTTTTATGGAGGAGCCTGGTTTTCCTCCAGGGGAATATGAAATTGAATTACGTGCTGATTTTACTATATTGCAAGAAGGTCAACCTATTACGCATCAATATGCCACATCTCTAGTGATCGAGGTGAGATAATCCTATAAATTAAAGCAGAAAGGGGCTGAAGCTTTGTCAAGCGTTTTTATTCCGTACTCATCTTCAATAATAAGAGCCATATTCATCGACAGACCAAACCGCTTTTTAATAAGGTGTCAAATATTAGAGAGTGGCGACATTATCGAGGCGTACTTACCAGATTCTGGTCGATTAAAAGAACTGCTTATTCAAGGTGCGGAGCTGTATTTACTTCCTAATAGCGACCCAAGACGTAAGACGAAATTTTCAGCGGTGTGTGTGAAGGATTCGACTAGCGACAATTGGGTATCCATTAATGCCACATTGCCGAATAAGCTGACGGGTCTCGCCCTTGAACAACAACAATTGTCCGATTTTACCAACTGGAGATATTTACGCAGTGAGTATACAAAAGGAAGGTCAAGGTGGGATCACCTTCTCCAAAAAGATGATGAATACATGGTTGTAGAAGTGAAGGGTGTGACACTTGTTAATCGGAATGGCACAGGCTTTTTCCCTGACGCTGTAACAGCTAGAGGAACAAAGCATGTACTAGAACTGGCCGAAATTTCCAAAGAACTAGGATGGCGTGCAGCTATTTTATTTGTATCCCAGCGCAGTGATATTAAAGAGCTTCAGCCTGCGGCTGAGATAGATCCAGACTTTACGAATGCTCTTTTAATAGCAGAGCAGGCGGGAGTGGTCCTCAGTGCTTGCCGGTGTCATGTTACTCCTAACGGTGTACGTCTTCTAGATCACGTTCCAGTGGAACTTAATATAGACGCGTATTAGTTTTCCCTTTTGAAAAGGTGTTAGGCCAAGTTGTATAAAGCATATACATTATTTGTAGCTTTGTAGCCGGCCGGCGAAGCCGAAATATCAGGAGGGATTTTTGTTGTTCAAACGAATAGATAAACTCCAAATTGAACTGCCAATGCCGAAAAACCCAGACCCAAACGGGGCAGCAGCGGTACAGGAATTATTAGGTGGAAAATATGGTGAGATGTCCACTTTAAATAATTATATGTTCCAATCGTTTAATTTTAGGCAAAAGAATAAATATCGTCCTTTTTACGATTTAATTGCCAGCATAACAGCAGAAGAATTTGGTCACGTAGAGCTCGTTTCAAATACGATTAACTTAATGATCACAGGGACAACTTTCCCGGGTGATCCTGATGTGACACCAATGAGAAATGCAAAAGATAAACGGAACTCACACCATTTTATTCAGACAGCACAAACATCAATACCGAGTGATTCGATGGGGCGACCGTGGTCTGGAGATTATGTTTTTAACAGTGGTAACCTTGTATTAGACTTACTTCACAACTTTTTCCTTGAATGTGGTGCACGCACCCATAAAATGCGTGTTTATGAAATGACAGATAATCCAGTAGCACGGGAAATGACTGGTTATTTACTCGTCAGAGGTGGCGTTCACATCCTTGCTTACGCTAAAGCGCTTGAAGTTATTACAGGAGTAGATGTGAAAAAAATGCTCCCTATCCCAAACTTAGATAATCGTCAATTCGAGACAGCGAGAAAATTTGAGGATATGGGCTCACAACGAAAACTATACACGTTTAGTGATAATGATTATAAAGAAATTCGCAAAATCTGGAAAGGTGAACACCCAGATGGCGGACCTCTTGAGGTTATTCAAGGGACGCCTGAGGGAGGACCTATTCCAGATTTAGAAGAGGTTCCTGAAGAATTTGCTCCAGGGATAACAGAGGAGATGTTTCAAGAAATTGCTAAGCGTCTCCAGAGATCGGCTGGACTTTAAATCTACACGAACTGACACGGCCATAACGAATGGCCGTGTTTTTTATCACATATTCGGGAGTGGGGACGATAAATAATGTGTAATACTTTTAAAAAGTTCCGTATGGTGAACAATTTTTTGGTAAGATAGGGGTAAGTTGGTTCTTATAAAAAGAATAATAGAAGGTTTATACAAATTTCGATGTGATTTTACTTGAGAGCGTCTGTTCAAGTAAGTGAAGTGATAGGAGTGACGGTAATGAGAACTCATAATAATAATATCGAGTCACTTTTAGGCAAAGGAGTTAATGCAACCGATCTCGTTGCTTCTTTCTCTAAGACGATGGACCTTCTTTCTGATGGGGTCATGTACCTGGATGGAAATTGGAGATTCTTGTACATAAATGAAGCTGCTGAAGCACATATGAGTATTAAGAGAGAGGAAATGCTCGGGAAGGAATTATGGGAGGAACTTCCTGAATTAGTGAGAACGTTCTTCTATGAAGCCTTTCATCATGCCCTCATGAAGGAAACCTCTGTGGAGTTTGATGAATATTATTCAGCCAATGATACGTGGTTTCATGTACAGGCTTTTCCGAAAAATGGGGGTCTATTAGTCATCTTTCAAGATATTACACAAAAGCATTTAGCGATGGAAGTGGTCGAAGAAAGCTATAGAACCCTTTTTCAAAAACATCCAGAAGCTGTCTGCTCTATTGATATGGACGGAAATATTTTAGCGATTAATTCAGCATTTAAAAACTTATTTCCTTTAGATGAAAAGTTATTTTTAGGTAGTCATTATAAAGAATTTGTCCCTAAGAACAAGTTGAAAAGTGTCGAATTTTTATTTAACTATGCTATTAATGGAAAGCCACAAGCAATGGAAATAAACTTCTCTGAAGACGTCAATCATCCGTTTCATTTACTCATTACAACTCTTCCAATCATTGTTCAATCCAATATTATTGGTGTTTACGGTATTATTAAAGATATTACGTCAGAGCGTGATAGTCTTGAAAAATATTTCGAAGTGTCAAAGATGAATGAACTCATCCTTGAATCTGTTGAAGAAGGTATTGCAGGTCTAGATAAAGATTTCAATGTTGTCATGTGGAATCATGCTGCGGAAAAGATGACGGGCTATACGAAAGATGAATTAACAACAGAGGCTTTCCTACAACTGTTTATGAAAAACGCGGATAATCATCTAACAATTGGTGAAGAAAACGTTCCCTCTATCGATAAACTATCTAAGGAGACCGTCATTCGAGAAAGTGAAGTGTCCATCTTCCATAAAGATGGTACTCCCATCATTGTTGAATTTGTTTTGACACCAATGGTCGTAGCGGATAAGGTAGTCGGCATGGTTTGTACATTTAGAGATATTACTGAAAAGAAAAAATCAGAGGAACTGCTCTATCAATCAGAGAAACTTTCGGCTGTTGGCCAATTGGCTGCAGGGATTGCTCATGAAATTAGAAATCCACTTACGTCACTAAAAGGCTTTCTTCAACTTATAGAAATGAGCGGACAAGGTAAAAAAGAATATTTTGATATCATGAATTCTGAATTTAAACGAATAGAGCAAATATTAAATGAACTACTTATTATGTCAAAGCCGCAAAAGCTTGAGAAAGATGCTTGTTTATTAAATTCACTTATCGAGCACATTGTCACGTTACTTAATACTCAGGCAATTATAAAAAATATCTATATTGAAATTGAAGAAATGGATAAAAATTTATTCATTTATTGTATAAGCAATCAAATAAAACAGGTATTTATGAATTTTATTAAAAATGCCATTGAAGCGATGGACAAAGGGAAAATTATTGTCCGTTTGAAAAAAGACCGTTCCTATGCCATCGTTGAAGTAATTGATGAAGGGCACGGTATCCCTAAATCGTTGTTAGAACGAGTAGGAGAACCTTTTTTTACGACGAAAGAAAAAGGAACCGGTTTAGGTTTAATGGTCTCGTTTCAAATAATTGAAGATCATGGAGGAGACATCCAGTTGGAAAGTAAAGAAGGAAAAGGGACTAAATTCACGGTAAGGCTTCCGCTTCATGAAGAAAATGGGCCTTAGAACGACTTGCTTTTAACCTTTTTCTCATTATAATAGATTGAGGAAACTAATGTAGAATGACGGAAGAGGCGAAAGGTATAATGAAAAAATTTCTTATATTTATTGTTATTGCTGCAGGAATTCTCTATGGTGGTTATCGGTTTGCATTATCGTTTATTTCAGATCAAGTGTTTGATAAAATGACGAGTCAAGTTTTAACAGAAGAGGTGGTTGAAGAGCTGAGTGCCAATCCTCACTTGGTTGCTGCTTTTAAGACTTATGCTAATACAGCAGCTTCTCGTTCAAGTGATGTCTCATTAGAGGACTTGCCATTTAAGACAAAAGAAGAGGCAACGAAAGTTGTTCTTAGTAAATTCTCTGTAGGTGAAGTAAAAGACATGGCAACACAAATGACTAGGGGGATAACACCTGAAGAACAAGCTGAAATTGAACAAAAAGTGCTTACACGTTTAAGTGAACAAGAAATAGAAGCTTTACTTATTATCGGACTGGAGGAAATAGGGGATGAATTGCCTTCCGAATGGCAATGATTTTCATGTGATCCTATAAAAATGAGTCTTGATAATTGGCTTTTCGAAAACTAACCTGCTCATTGTAGCAGGTTTTTGTGTATTATCTTCATAAGCGTGTTAATCAATTAGTCTTGTAAAAAGAGAGTTGGCAAAAAAGAGTGATTCCTTTATACTGTCGGGAACATTGCTATTATTAAAGAATTGAAACGAGCGTGTTTAATAGGATGGCAAGTTAAATTTGGGATAATATTAGCTTAATAGGGTAAATTTACGAGCAAAAGAGACGTGAAGTTGTAAGCATTAAGGTGGACCTTTTATACAAAGAATACTCAATAAATAAAATTCCCAAAAAGATAAATATTTTGTATGATGTTGGTTATAATTGTAAGGAGCGGAGTATGTGGATTAATACGGCTATTATTTGGATGTTGATTTTTTTCATGATTATTGGAATTGGTGATAAAGCATTAGGAAACAAGCGAGGTTACGGGAAAGCGTTTGATGAAGGGTTTCAGACGATGGGGCCGTTAGCTATTGTTATGGTTGGTATGATTACAGTAGCGCCAATTTTAGCTGAGGGACTAAGACCATTGCTAACACCAGCATTCCTCTGGTTAGGAGCAGACCCAGCCATGTTCTCAGGAATGATTTTAGCTGTAGATATGGGGGGCTATCCATTGGCATTTGAGTTGGCATCTTCCCAAGAAGCGGCAAAATTTTCAGGCATAATACTTGCTACAATGCTTGGGCCGACGTTTGTTTTTACTGTTCCTGTCGCTTTAGGTTTAATTAGCAACAAACATTATCCTCTTTTAGCAAGAGGAATTATGCTTGGATTAATACCTGTACCAGTTGGGGCCTTCCTTGGTGGATTACTAGCAGGCTTTTCTCCTGCTTTTATTGGGCAACAGCTCATCCCGGTCTTCATTTTTACTGGTATTGTAATAGTTGGACTTCTTTTGATAGAAGACATCATGATATGGTGCTTTGTTTTTATTGGTAAAGTGATGATGTTACTCGTCACCTCGGTTCTTGTTGTCGTGGCAATTCAAGAACTTGCAGGTGTTACTTTAATAAGGGGATTAACCCCATTTGCAGAGTCGATGGAAATTGTCGGATTGATCGTCCTTGCTTTAGGTGGTGCTTTTCCATTCGTACACTTTCTTCAACGAAGAGTGATTCCCATTTGTTCAAACATCATTGATAAAAGCAGAATCGAGGCAGGAACATGGATTGGTCTCATTGCATCTTTAGCCCATAGCATCCCCATGTATAAAAAACTTGATGATCTTGATAATCGAGGCAAATTAATGAATATTGCTTTTTCTGTCAGCGGTGCATTTGTTTTTGGTGGCCACTTAGCTTTCACCGCAGCTGTTGAGCCGACTTTAGTATTTCCTATGATCATCGGTAAATTATCTGCGGGTATATTAGCTGTTATTCTTGCCTACATGTTATCAGCTAGATTACTTCGTTGAGTGAGAGGTTTCTAAAGGGGCCATGTTAGTTTCCTCTGTCCTAGAAGAGGAGTCGTTGTCCTTTTGTACCTTACTTTGTTTCTTTTCATTTACCTCATTTAAAAGCCTGGAGGCTAATTCTTCATGCTTTAACATACGTTTCTCATGTTTGATGCTTCCATAATAATCCGCTTTTGCTGCGTGCCAGAGTACCCAAAAGCGGTGCCATTTATAAGACCAAGGTGTTTTTTTGTTAATCATAAAGAAGCAACCCCCCTTTATCAAATTATATTCCTGATGTTAGTGTATGCATTCCCTTTTTTAAATAATAAAAACAATTAACTGAGAGTTCACATACCAAGATTGGGCGTAATTTCATCTATTTGAACTTAGTTGGCATACTTATTTTCTGAAAAAATAAAGATATTTAAAGGTAAAAGGTATTACTATATATAGTACAACTTAATAGAACATTTAGGCTGTTAGATAATTGGCCAAAAAATATAAATTTCTATGAAAAAAGTATTTATTATGGTGGGGATTAATGATATATTTAATTCGAATCAAAAAACGTTTTTAATAGAAAAGTATGTCACATTTAGTTGTCAGACATCGTACAAGTGAAATATCAACTATTTGAAAACGTTTTAAGCATTATATTTTTCTTCATTGTATGTCATAATAATGGCATAGCTGTTAGTTAACATGTTGCGATGTTACGACAGAAAAAAACATTATTTTCAAGGGGGATTTACAGGATGAAAAAGCGTTTTATGATGCTGGTGTCTTCTGCACTAGCTGCAGGTGCTATTTTAGCTGGCTGTGGCGAAGGTAATGATGACACTACTCCGGTTAATGACGGAGCGGATAATGGTAATGAAGTAACTGAAAATGACGGTAATAACGAAGCTGCGGGCGATGGTGAAGGTTTTTCCGCTAAAATGGTTACCGACGTTGGAGGTGTTGATGACCGCTCATTTAACGAATCTGCGTGGGCAGGGCTAACAATGTTCGGTGAAGATTATCCAGACGTAGAAGTTGATTACATTCAATCTAGTGACGCCTCTGATTATGCGCCTAACTTAAATCGACTTGCTAGAGAAGGTACTGACTTATCATTTGCCATTGGATTTTTAATGCTTGATGATATTCGTACGGTTGCAGAACAGAGCCCTGATCAAAATTTTGCTCTTGTAGATGATGTTGTAAGAGATGAAAATGATGAACTTGTAGAAAATATTGCTAACTTGACATTTGCAGAGCATGAAGGGTCTTTCCTAGTAGGTGTTGTTGCTGCTATGCATACTGAAACTGACCATATTGGTTTCATTGGTGGCGTGGAAAGCCCACTAATTAAAAAATTCGAAAGCGGCTTTAAAGCTGGTGTAAAATATGTAAATCCTGATATTGAAATTTCTGTTCAATATGCACAAGATTTCAATGATGCTTCTCGCGGTCAGCAAATAGCAGATACAATGTATGGTAATGGTGCTGATATTATTTATCATGCTGCTGGTGGTACTGGGAATGGCTTGTTCACAGAAGCAATTGATCGTGCTCAAAACGGTGAAAATGTTTGGGCCATTGGTGTTGACCAAGATCAAGCGTTAACAGAAGGTGAGTGGGCTGAAGGAAACGTCATTTTAACCTCAATGGTTAAACGTGTAGACCAAGCTGTTTATCAAGTCGCTGAAGATACAATGAATGGTAATTTCCCTGGTGGAGAAATACTTGAATTTGGTCTAGAAGATGACGGTGTAGGCATTGCAGAAACACGTGATAACGTATCTGAAGAAGCGATTGAAGCAGTTGAAGAATATGAGGCAATGATTTTGAATGGTGAGATCGAAGTGCCTCAAACTGATGAAGAATATGATGAGTTTGAAGATTCCCTTTAAGTAAACATTTACTGGGAATGTATAAATAATAAGGCGTAACGAAGGCTAGTCTTGTACTAGCCTTTGTTCATATGCTTTATTATCAATCAATTACCTAAAAAAGGCTCGACAAAATTGACTTGATTTATTGAGACTGACACTTTCTTTGATAAAGTGTTGGGTGTGACTTTTTTAATCCAAATGTATGCTAACTGAAATAGTGATGTTTGGCGTTTACCCTTTATTTTTACATAGCCAAACATAAAATTAGCACTTTAATGAAGTAAATTAATTTAGCTATAGTTCTTCTATGAGTGTACGTATGCAGCATGAACTAAAATAAATACAATTGTTAGTAACTGGCATGTGAGCATAAAGTGGAAATGCCATAAAGTGAGAGAGTACCTGTCAAAATAGGACCTTTAAGTCATACTTTAAACGAGTATCCATATAGACGGCAGATAAGGTGAAAACTATGCTAGGTTTTTCTTATGAGTCCGATAGGAGTGTTTATATTGGAATATGTAATTGAAATGAATAACATAAGGAAAGAATTTCCCGGTATTGTTGCGAATGATAATATTACATTACAAGTTAAACAAGGCGAAATCCATGCACTGTTGGGTGAAAATGGGGCAGGTAAATCCACATTGATGAATGTCTTGTTTGGTTTGTACCAGCCGGAAAAAGGTGACATTAAAGTGCGTGGAGAAAAAGTGAACATTACTGACCCTAATGTAGCAAATGACTTAGGAATTGGTATGGTTCATCAACATTTCATGCTCGTACAAAATTTTACCGTTACTGAAAATATTATTCTTGGGAGCGAGCCAGTAAAAAGGGGTAAGATTGATCATCGCAAAGCTGCAAAAGATGTTGCTGACATTTCTGATCAATATGGGCTTCGCGTTGATCCTAATGCCAAAATTGAAAATATATCTGTAGGCATGCAGCAAAGGGTAGAAATACTGAAGACGTTGTATCGAGGGGCGGATATTCTAATCTTCGATGAACCTACAGCAGCATTAACACCCCAAGAGATTAAAGAACTTATTCAAATTATGAAGAATCTTATTAAAGAAGGAAAGTCCATCATTCTCATTACTCATAAACTAAAAGAAATTATGCAAGTGTGTGACCGTTGTACGGTTATCCGCCGTGGTAAAGGGATTGGTACCGTAAACGTGGCTGAATCTACTGAAAATAGCCTAGCTGAAATGATGGTAGGACGGGAAGTCACATTTGCTGTGGATAAAACAGATGCGTCTCCAAAAGAGGTTGTTTTGTCAGTAAAAGATTTACATGTGCAAGATAGTAGAGGCGTGGATATGGTTAACGGATTAAATCTGGACGTTCGTGCAGGGGAAATCATAGGGGTAGCTGGGGTGGAAGGCAACGGTCAGTCTGAATTGATTGAGGCTATTACAGGACTAAACGCTCCTAAGAAGGGAACGATCCACCTTTCTGGAAAAGATATTACGTCGCATAAGCCGCGTAAAGTGACGGAGTCTGGTGTCGGACACATTCCGCAAGATCGTCATAAACATGGTCTCGTACTTGACTTCACTGTAGGCGAAAATATTTTATTGCAAACGTACTATCAAAAGCCATATACATCTAATGGTATTCTAAATTATCCTAAAATGTACGATAAAGCACGTCAATTAATAGAGGAATATGATGTGAGAACACCAAGTGAACGAACATTAGCAAGAGCACTTTCTGGAGGAAACCAGCAAAAGGCTATTATCGCCCGAGAAGTGGATAGGTCGCCTGATCTTCTGATTGCAGCTCAGCCTACACGGGGACTTGATGTAGGAGCAATCGAATTCATCCATAAAAAACTAGTGGAAGAAAGAGATAAAGGTCGTGCGGTTTTATTAGTCTCTCTTGAGCTTGACGAAGTATTAAATCTCAGTGATCGTATTGCTGTTATTTACGAAGGTGAGATTGTCGCTATCGTGGATGCAAAATCGACAAATGAGAAAGAATTAGGGCTACTTATGGCCGGGGGTAAAAAGGAAGCAGGTGAGCCACAGTCATGACCAATGCGATAAAAAGTAAATTTTTTGGATTAGTCATTCCTCTTATAGCCATTGGATTTGGTTTTCTGGCAGGGGCCGTGATTATGCTCGTTAGTGGGAACAATCCAATCGATGGTTATGTAGCACTTTTTCAAGGTGTCTTCGGAGATGCCTATTACTTTGGAGAAACATTACAGCGAATGACCCCGCTTATTTTTTCTGGGTTGGCAGTAGCTTTTGCTTTTAGGACAGGTTTGTTAAATATCGGGGTAGAAGGTCAGCTGATTGTAGGTTGGTTTACGTCAGTGTTTGTAGGAATTACAGTAGAGGCTCCTATGGCTATACACCTCCCGCTTTCTTTATTGGCAGGTGCTCTTGCTGGCGCACTGTGGGGGTTTGTCCCGGGATTGTTAAAAGCACGTTTCCAAGTACACGAAGTGATTGTAACGATTATGATGAATTATATTGCCATGCATGTTGTGAACCATTTTATAAGAAACTTTATGCTGGAGTCTGGTCAAAGAACAGCTTTTATCCATAACTCATCTTCACTTTCTTCAGACTATTTAGCTGCTCTGACGAATTTTTCACGGTTGCATTGGGGGTTCCTTATTGCTATAGGTGCATGCGTGCTAATGTGGTTTTTACTGTGGAAAACGAAGAAAGGCTTTGAACTTCGCTCAGTAGGGTACAATCAACATGCCTCCTCATATGCGGGGATGAATGTGAATTTAAATATCATCTTATCAATGTCTGTGTCAGGTGCATTCGCTGGGATTGGTGGCGCAATGCTCGGTTTGGGAACATACAACTATGCTAATATCCTTCCTTCATTTACTAATTATGGATTTGACGGTATTGCAGTAGCATTGTTAGGTGCTAGCTCTTCAGTTGGTATTTTTCTTTCGGCCTTCCTTTTTGGTGGTTTAAAAGAAGGTGCGAACAATATGCAAGGACAGGCTGGTGTTGCACCAGAGCTTGTTGAGATTATAATTGCGCTCATTATTTTCTTCGTAGCCTCAAGCTATTTAATTCGTTGGATCTATAGTCGACTGCAAAGCAGCAAGAAGGAGGGGAAATAAATGGATCAATTTTTATTAATCCTGTACACGATTGTACCAGCTGCGTTGATAGCAGCTACCCCTTTACTTCTAACAGCACTAGGCGGGTTGTTTAGTGAACGATCAGGGATCGTCAACATCGGTCTTGAAGGCTTAATGGTTATGGGGGCATTTGCAGGTATTGTCGGCACTCTTTATTTCGAGTCTGTCGGCTTAGGGGCTGCTTCCCCATGGCTTGGTATTATTGTGGCCATTGTATTAGGCGCCATCTTTTCACTTTTTCATGCCGTAGCTTCTATTACATTAAAAGCAGATCAAATAGTAAGTGGTGTGGCATTGAATTTTCTTGCTGTCGGCTTGACCGTTTTCATCGTAAGGGAAGTGTTTGAGCGAGGGCAAACAGATACGATTTCAGCACGTATTTTTAGAACAAATGTCCCAATATTGAGTGATATTCCAATTATTGGACCTATGTTCTTTTCAAGAATATTCGCTACGACATATATTGCCTTTATTCTAGCTGTCATCGTTTGGTATGTCGTATTTAAAACACCATTTGGATTAAGGCTTCGCTCCGTTGGGGAGCATCCTATGGCTGCCGATACGATGGGGATTAAAGTTAATCGAATGCGCTATATTGGTGTCATGCTCAGTGGGGCTTTCGGTGGTATGGGTGGAGCCGTATATGCGATTACAACTGCCGGAAATTTTGCTGGTGGCACAATTGTCGGCCAAGGATTTATGGCATTAGCAGCACTTATATTTGGTAAATGGCACCCTTTAGGTGCTATGGGAGCGGCTATCTTTTTCGGTTTTGCTCAAGCCTTAAGTATATCGGCTCAACAAATACCGGGATTGGCGAATGTACCACAAGTTTATATGCTCATTTTACCTTATGTATTAACGATTCTTGCCCTTGCAGGATTTGTAGGTAAAGCAGAAGGTCCAAAAGCATTGAGTCAGCCTTATGAAAAAGGCAGCAGATAACTAAATATTTGAAAAAACAGAGTGTACTGAAGTGGTCTTTATGAGCTTCATGAACACTCTGTTTTTTTTTCTTTTACATAAAGTTAAGAGAATATAACAACAAACTAAATGAGTTATCCTCGAAATAGTCGTCTAATACCTTGAGAGGTTCATATCATCTTTAATTAGTGAATAACCCCTGCAATAAAGTAGGAAGAAAAACTGATACCCTCAGAAAAATAGTCATACTCATAGGACTATTGTAGCGTATATAGTGAAATCGATTTTTCTTCTTTCTTCTTCTTTCGAGGTCTTTTATACTATTATTATGTTGAAAATCATACTTTAGCAGTGAAATCGTGACAAACGATACACAACCATTGTATGATAAAAAGGTTCGTTGCAAAAGAACGCTTATATGCTTGGAACGGAAATGCATATACTAATAACGGAGCTAATAGTGAAGACTATTGCTAATAAAAGGGTAATGCTGACAAAAACAAGAGATGGTAGACCTGAGTAATGACCAGAAAAGGTATGCGTTCTAAATGATAGAAGCAAAAAGCTGTGTCATGTTAATAACGCCCAAAGGGGTCAAGAATTTATTGAGTTATATTATCAGCGGATGTATCATTTAGAAGAAAGGTGAGTGAAGTTTTGTGAACGTTAATCACATCAACGCGGTATGCCGCGCGACCAAATCAATTATGAGTAGTCATTTTGGCATAGATATTAGCCCTAATAAACCGACAGCTGGTCAAGGTATTATACCTTCAGACGATGTTTCCGTCGTATTGGGGGTACATGGCGAATTATCCGGTCAAATTATTTGCACACTTGATATTGAGACAGCTAAAAAGATAATAGGAACGATGATGGGTGGAATGACCATTGAGGCTATTGATGATATTGGTTGGAGTGCAATTCAGGAATTTGGTAACTGGGTTGCTGGTTCAACCGCTACAGAATTGTCTAAAGAAGACTGTATTATCGATGTAACACCCCCAGTTGTTAATGACGGCCCCTCAACATATCGATCAACAAAGAAGTTTATTAGTGTACCGATGGACAGCTCCATTGGAAAAATACAAGTTCACATTTCATTATCTGAAATGCAAAAGGTCTGACATCGTGAGGTTAGGACATAACTAGACTTAATAGCAAAAAAGATTCCACATTTCAATGGGGATCTTTTTTTGCTTACTTTAGCTCAATATTCCAAAGGTTCTATAAACAGAGGTTTGAATAAAGGACAGATTGTGGATGTGAAGGCGAATCGAATTTTCTATTGTTAAAAGGTCGGTTAAGTATTATGCTGTTCATTGCATTTTTGATGGAAAACCATTAGATTTATAAAAGGCCTGTATCATTAAAAAGGAAATCAGGCTGAGAAAGGATGAAACTCAATGAATCCGTTAGATATGTCTAAATTTGAAACGAAAATTGTGGTTAGAACGATTAAGCATGATGATATAGAAAATATTATAGAATTGTCGAGAATCTCCTTTCCTAATATGGCGCCATGGAAACGATCGCATTTAATGAGTCACTTGGAGGTGTTTCCTGAAGGTCAATTTTGTGTAGAAATTGAAGGTCAAATTATCGGTTCATGCTCTAGTCTTATTATAAATTTCGATGAATATGATGATCAGCATACGTGGGATGAAATAACCGATGAAGGTTATATTACCAATCATGATCCAGAAGGTTATAATTTGTATGGTATAGAAGTAGCTGTTCACCCTGATTTTCGCAGAATGAAGATCGGTCGGAGACTCTATGAGGCAAGAAAAGAACTAGCAAGAAATATGAATTTAAAGAGTATTATTATAGGGGGAAGAATTCCTAATTATCGAACACATGCTAATGATTTAACGCCTCGACAGTATGTAGAAGAGGTTTTACATCATAATATATATGACCCTGTCTTAACTTTTCAAATAATGAACGGATTTACATTAAAGCGAATCAACCGAAATTACCTTATAGATGATGAAGCATCAATGAAATATGCCACACTTATGGAGTGGAATAATGTAGATTATAGACCGACAACCAAACGACATTTCAAGACATCATTTCCAGTTAGAATTTGTGCAATTCAATATATGATGAAAAAAATTAATTCATTTGAAGAATTTGCTCAGCAATGTGACTATTATGCTGACGTAGGCGCTAGTTATGCATCTGATTTCGTAGTTTTTCCGGAGATATTCACCACACAACTCTTATCTTTTATAGAAGAAAAAAGTGCCAGTCAAGCTATTCGACGATTGACTGAGTTCACGGAAGATTATATTAATTTATTTAATAATTTGGCTATTAAATATAACGTGAATATAATTGGTGGCTCGCATTTTGTGGAAGAAGATGGAAAAATCTTTAACATCGCTTACTTATTTAGACGAGATGGTACGATTGAAAAACAATATAAGATTCATATTACCCCGAATGAGCGAAAATTTTGGGGGATACATGGCGGTGATAAAGTAGAGGTATTTGATACTGACTGTGGTAAAATAGCTATTCAAATTTGTTATGATATTGAATTTCCAGAGCTTGCAAGGATAGCAACTGAAAAAGGGGCAAACATTATCTTCACACCATTCTGTACAGATGAAAGACAAGGTTATTTGCGGGTGAGATATTGTGCGCAAGCGAGAGCGGTAGAAAATCAAGTATATACGATGATTGCAGGCACTGTTGGTAATCTCACCCACGTGGAAAATATGGATATTCAATATGCTCAATCTGGTATTTTTACACCATCTGATTTTGCGTTTCCTCGGGATGGGATCGTAGGAGAATGTCATCCTAACATCGAAACAGTGGTGGTAGGGGATGTGGATTTAGAATTACTTCGGCGTCATCGGAAATCAGGAAATGTCACACAATGGCGTGATCGAAGAAAAGATTTGTATAGAGTAGATTATGAATGTTGAGCCGTAGTAAAAAGAGAGCTGTCTCAAAAGGTCACTATCATTAAAAAGTGACTTTAGAGGAGCTCTTTTATTTTTTGCTGTTTTATCCTAAATGAATGATTAGCTCATACCTTAACGTATGCTTGTCGTTACTAATAGGATGGCACTCTTTTGGAAATTTTTAGATTTTATAGGCAAAGACAATCTCCGGATAATTAAACGATAGCAACCTTTTTTTCTTTGTTTTTTTTCGATACAATAAGAGGTGGAAGGGAAAGGATGGAAAATAAATATCTCAAGAAAGAGGGTGAGCTGCGTTTTGTTGCCTGGTTAAGGAGTCTCTTCATCTTGTATGAGTCGATCGCTTTAAAAAAGGAGATTGCTGAAGTTAAAAAAGAAAACGCTTTATATAGAGAACCTTAGGTGAAAAAGGGTGAATAGAAAATTAATAAAAAGTATTGTATTTGAGGAGATGGAGACGATGAAGAGAAAAGTGGCCGAGTTTGGAAACAAAGAAATAATAGCTTATACGATTGAAAATAAAAAGGGAATGACCTTAACAGCATTAAATTATGGAGCAGCTATTACGGAAATATGTGTTCCTGATAGGTATGATAAGAAAGAGAATGTTGTCGTTACCTATGACAATATAGAAGATTATGAAAAGAACCCTTATTATCTAGGTGTTGTGGTCGGGCGCACAGCTGGGCGAACGAAAGAAGGTTTGTTGATAGTTAATGATAATAACTATGAACTAGAAAAAAATGATGGCAATAATCATTTGCATGGTGGTGTAAAAGGTCTTGCTAAACGCGTGTGGAACGTTGAAGAAAAGCAGTCATCCCTTATTTTCACCTATGTTAGCGAAGATGGAGAAGACGGTTATCCTGGACAAGTTTCATTCCAACTAACGTATGAACTTTCTGATAATAGTGACCTTATTGTCAGTTACTATGCAGAAACAGACTCGTTAACACCGATTAATTTAACAAACCACACGTATTTCAATTTAAGTGGGAATAAGGAAAGAGATATACAAGAGCACAGTCTTCAAGTAGCAAGTTCAAACGTTTATGAACTAGATGATGAGTCTATTCCAACGAGAGTTGTGCCGGTAGATGAGTTCAGAGAATTGGATTTTAGAAACGGCAAAAAAGTAAAAGAAGCACTTGTCTCTGATCACGATCAAATTGTTAAAGTGGGGAATGGGATCGACCATCCGTTTTTACTTGAGGATCATTCCATAAAAGAAAAAATCGTTTTAACTGATCACATGTCAGGAAGAAAATTATCAGTTAAAACGACTGATCCTGCAGTCGTTATTTATTCAGGAAACCAGATTAAATCTAGCCCTTTGTTAAATGGTGGAACTGCTAATAAATATGATGGGATATGTTTGGAAACACAGATGCCACCAAATGAAACAGAACGTTACTTAATTAATAAAGGTGAAACCTACCAAAAACAAACAATCTTCTCGTTTGGTACGCTTAATGATTAAGATATCTTCCTTTTCTTTATCACTTTGCTATAATGAACTTTAGAAAAGTGAGTTAATTAAGGAGGGGAATTTTAAACTTGTTAAATGCCACAATATTACCTGCCATCCGTGACTTGAAAGATTTAGATAAAGTCGTGCAAACCAAATTCGAATACATTGTCTTATTGAATACCCATATAGGACAGTTAAAAAGTTTAGTCAAGATGTTGCATGATCACGACAAAAAGGTACTGCTTCATGCTGACCTTGTTCAAGGCCTTAAGAATGATGAGTACGCCGCTCAATTTTTATGTAGAGATATTAGACCAGAGGGGCTCGTGTCCACAAGAAAAAGTGTTCTATTAACGGCGAAAAAGGCAAAGTTACTTACTGTTCAACGATTGTTTCTTTTAGACTCCCTCGCTTTAGAATCAAGCTATAATATGGTGGAAACAATTCAACCAGATTGTATCGAAGTTTTACCAGGAATCATGCCCCATATTATTAAAGAAATTTATGAAAAAACGAACACACCTGTTATTGCCGGAGGATTGATCAGAACAGAAAAAGAGGTGAAGGCAGCGATCAAAGCTGGGGCCGCAGCTGTTACAACCTCGAAAAAAACGCTATGGGAAGCGACTTTCTAAACAAAGATAATTAAATATATTAATTATGTTCGGGATGTTGACAACGCTTTCATAGTTTGATTAAATAGGAAGCAAGTTAATATTCTTTTCGATGGAGACAACGGAGACCAACGGAAATTAGCTTAGCATACTATTATGGCTAAGGATAATTCTGCTGGTCTCTTTTTCGTTGAGAATGGTTAACATATTTTTTCCGCTAGATGGGTAAAGAAAACTATTAGCAAGTCATTGCTTTCTTTACCTCTATTTCAAACTAAGGGGGAATAAAGGCATGTCACCATTTTTAGGAGAAGTATTCGGGACGATGATACTTATCATCTTCGGAGCAGGGGTCGTGGCAGGGGTCGTATTAAAAGGGACGAAAGCGGAAAATGGTGGCTGGATTGTCATAACGATGGCTTGGGGGCTAGGTGTTGCGTTAGGCGTGTACGCCGTGGGAGAAATTAGTGGCGCCCATTTAAATCCAGCAGTAACGATCGGGTTTGCTTTGATTGGAGAATTTCCATGGTCAGATGTACCGGCATATATTACAGCTCAATTGATTGGTGCTTTCATAGGGGCGAGCTTAATATTCTGTCAATATTACGCTCACTTTAAAAAAACAGAAGAAGTGGGTCCGAAATTAGCTGTATTTAGTACAGATCCAGCTATCAAACATACACCATCAAATTATTTTAGTGAAGTGCTTGGCACATTTGTTCTCGTCATTGGTTTACTGTTTATTGGAGCTAATGAATTTACAGAAGGTCTGAATCCTTTAATTGTAGGATTTCTAATCATTGCAATTGGTCTTTCTCTTGGAGGAACCACAGGATATGCAATAAACCCTGCTCGGGATTTAGGGCCGAGAATTGCTCATGCTGTTTTACCTATCCCACGCAAAGGGAGTTCAAATTGGGGTTATGCGTGGATACCTATCGCTGGACCAGTTATAGGAGGTGGATTAGGAGCATTGATGTATGCAGCGTTATTTGAAGGGGTTATCTATAGTGCACTTTGGATATTTATCGGATTATTCTTCGTGGTTTTACTTATCTCTTTCCAGTTGCACAAAAACAATATACGTCTGCACAAAAATAGAAAGGTTTATCATAATCCGAAAGAACAAAAAGCTTAGGGGGAATCTCACATGGAAAAGAAGTATGTACTCGCATTAGATCAAGGAACAACAAGTTCACGAGCTATTTTGTTTGATAAAGAAGGTCAGATTGTCGATATTGCTCAGCGTGAATTTAAACAAATTTTTCCCAAGCCAGGTTGGGTGGAACATAATGCTAATGAAATTTGGTCGTCTATCTTAGGGGTTATGGCTGAAGTGTTAAACAATCGAAATGTTTCACCGAAAGAAATAGCTTCTATCGGGATTACGAATCAAAGAGAAACGACTGTTATATGGGAAAAGGATACCGGGAAACCGATTTATAACGCTCTTGTTTGGCAATCCAGACAAACTGATAGCATTTGTGAGGAATTAAAAACAAACGGCTACAGTGATTTATTTCGTGAAAAAACGGGGCTACTTATAGATGCTTACTTCTCAGGCACGAAAGTAAAGTGGTTACTAGATAATGTTGAAGGGGCGAGGGAAAAAGCTAACGAAGGGAAGCTGTTATTCGGCACGATTGATACGTGGCTCATCTGGAAACTATCTGGAGGGAAAGCTCATGTAACGGATTATACGAATGCTTCAAGAACGCTCATGTATAACATTCATGAATTGAAATGGGATGAAGAGCTGTTGGAAATCCTTGATATTCCGTCATCGATACTTCCAGAAGTGAGACCTTCATCTGAAGTGTATGCAAATACGGTCAGTTATCATTTCTTCGGTGAAGAGGTTCCAATAGCAGGTGCTGCTGGGGACCAACAAGCTGCTTTATTCGGGCAAGCGTGTTTTGAAAAAGGAATGGCTAAAAATACTTATGGTACAGGATGTTTTATGTTAATGACAACCGGAGAAGAGGCAGTTAAATCAAATCATGGCTTACTCACAACGATCGCTTGGGGATTGGATGGTAAGGTTGAATACGCCCTTGAAGGAAGTATCTTCGTAGCCGGCTCAGCTGTCCAGTGGCTCAGAGATGGTTTACGTATGTTAAAATCAGCGGCTGAAACAGAACAATATGCTTCAAAAGTAGCTTCAACAGATGGTGTCTACATGGTACCTGCTTTTGTTGGACTAGGGACACCTTACTGGGATAGTGAAGTGCGCGGTGCTGTGTTTGGTTTAACTCGGGGGACAGAAAAAGAACATTTTATTAGAGCAACATTAGAATCCCTTGCTTATCAAACAAGAGATGTTTTAGAAGCGATGGTCACAGATTCAGGTATTGATGTGAAAACATTAAGAGTGGACGGTGGAGCTGTGGCTAATAACTTTTTAATGCAGTTCCAGAGTGATATTCTCGATGTCCCAGTTGATCGCCCAGAAGTTCAAGAAACGACTGCGTTAGGTGCCGCATATTTAGCTGGTTTGGCAGTGGGCTTTTGGAAGGACAAAGAGGAAATTGCCAAACAGTGGCATATTGATCGAACATTCAATCCCGAGATGTCCCATGAGCAGCGTGATGAGCTTTATACAGGATGGAAAACAGCTATTAATGCTACGATGGCCTTTAAGAAAAAGAGATAATGTGGTCTTGATGAATACAAACAATGATGATATATGTTATAATAGTCGTAAGTTAATCATGAAGGTCCGGAGATAAGGAGAGACCACAGCACTTGAACATGAAAGGCATGTTCAAGTTGTTGTGGTCTTTTTGTATATCTTGGCCTCTGAAGTTGAAAGGATGATGGGTGATGGTGAAACCTTTTTCTGCCGTACAAAGAGAAACTTATTTACAACAAATGAACGGAGATTCTGAATTGGATATTTTAGTTATTGGCGGTGGTATCACGGGTGCTGGTATTGCTCTTGATGCAACGACAAGAGGATTATCAACAGGGTTAGTAGAGATGCAAGATTTCGCAGCTGGTACTTCCAGTCGCTCGACAAAACTCGTTCATGGTGGTTTGAGGTATTTGAAGCAGCTAGAGTTTAAAATTGTGGCAGAGGTTGGTAAAGAACGGGCGATCGTCTATGAGAATGCACCACATGTGACGAATCCTGAATGGATGCTCCTACCAATTATTAAAGGAGGCACCTATGGCAAGTTAGCCTCTTCTGTAGGCTTAAAAGTTTATGACTTCCTAGCGGGAGTAAAACGCAAAGAACGTCGAAACATGCTTAGTAAGCAGGAAACGATTGATAAAGAACCACTATTGAAGAGAGATACCTTAAAAGGCAGCGGTATTTATGTGGAGTATAAAACGGATGATGCCCGTCTTACACTCGAAATATTAAAAGAAGCCGTTCATCGAGGCACGACGGCAGTTAACTATGCAAAGGCTGAGACGCTTATTTACG
The DNA here is from genome assembly GCF_002019735.1 of Salipaludibacillus agaradhaerens. Taxonomy (NCBI): domain Bacteria; kingdom Bacillati; phylum Bacillota; class Bacilli; order Caryophanales; family Bacillaceae; genus Salipaludibacillus; species Salipaludibacillus agaradhaerens. The sequence continues at coordinate 1,307,981 of NZ_KV917378.1, read as the reverse complement.
ACAACGGAAAAGTGGCTGGTGCAAGAGTTAAAGATTTAGTGAGTGGCAAAACATATGATATAAGAGCGAAAAAAGTGATTAATGCAGCAGGGCCGTGGGTGGATGACTTACGAGAAAAGGACAATTCTAAAAAAGGAAAATATCTTCATTTAACAAAAGGGGTTCATATTGTAATTGACCAGTCACGTTTTCCTTTAAAGCAAGCTGTTTACTTCGATACGAAAGATGATGGTCGTATGGTATTTGCCATACCGAGAGATGGCAAAACATATGTCGGAACGACTGATACACACTATACGGAAGAAATAGATTCACCACGTATGACAGAAGATGATTTGAACTATTTAATCAACGCGACAAATTATATGTTCCCTACAGTTCAACTTAAGCGAGAAGATGTGGAATCTAGTTGGGCAGGATTGAGGCCACTTATTCATGAAGAAGGTAAAAGTGCTTCGGAAATCTCACGCAAAGATGAAATCTTTGAATCTCAATCAGGTCTCTTGTCGATTGCTGGAGGGAAGCTAACTGGTTATCGAAAAATGGCAGAACGTATCGTTGATATTGCGGCAAATGAATTAGGCATTAAAGAAAAAAGTGCGACTGAAAAAATAACTCTTTCCGGTGGTGACGTCGGTGGAGCAGATAACTTAACTAGCTTCATAGAGACGTGGACAAATAAAGGAAAAGAGGTTGGATTAAGTGAAAAAGAAGCTAAACGATTAACTTCTTTGTATGGATCAAACGTTAAAAGATTACTAGAGATTATTGAAACATCCGGGCGTGAAAGTAAGCATTATCATTTACCTGAAAGTGTATATGCCTCTCTAGTCTATGGAATCGAAGAAGAAATGGTCGTATCTCCAATTGATTTCTTTAATCGGCGGACGAGTGAAGTTATTTTCGATATACACGCTGTGCATCGTCATAAAGAAGGCGTCATGAAATACATGAAGGACCGTTTCCATTGGAGTGATGAAGAGATGGAATGCCATGAGAAGATACTGGATGAAGAATTATACTATGCTGCACACCCTATTGAAACTCGTGAGAAAAACTAATAAAATTCCCTTTACTAAAGGCATGAAAATGCGTATAACTATACGTAGAAGTAGTGCTTTTAGTTAAGAGGAGGAAATGATATGAAGTGGAAAGTACAGTATGAACGCTGGCGAACAAAACAAGATTTGGACGATACACTAAAAAATGATTTGCTGGCACTAACTGATCATGAGAAGGATCTAGAGGAATGTTTCTACAAAAACCTTGAGTTTGGAACAGGTGGTATGCGTGGTGAGATCGGACCTGGAACAAATCGTATGAACATTTATACGATTCGTAAAGGTGCACAAGGACTTGCCCAATATATAAAAGAAGCAGGTGCTGAAGCGGTAAAAAGAGGCGTTATAATTGCTCATGATAATCGTCGCATGTCTAAAGAGTTTGCTCTTGAAGCAGCGTGTACATTAGGAGCTAATGGGGTTAAATCATATATTTTTAAAGAGTTACGACCGACGCCAGAGTTGTCATTTGCTGTACGAGAATTAAATTGCCATTCGGGGATTATGATTACAGCAAGCCATAACCCGCCAGAATATAATGGGTTTAAGGTGTATGGAGAAGATGGTGCTCAGCTTGTACCAGAGGATGCAGATCGTTTAATTGCTATGGTTGATGCTGTTGAAAATGAATTAGAGGTAGTAACCGAAGCTCCTGAGAAGTTAGAGCATGACGGGCTTCTTGAATGGGTGCTCGAAGAGATCGATGAGGCATATCTTAAGCAGATGTCTAATATAGTGATGGACAAGGCGTTAATTGATGAAATGGGTGAGGACTTATCTATCGTATTCACACCACTTCATGGCACGGCTTATATCCCGATGACAGAAGCTTTGAAACGAGCAGGCTTTTCTAATGTCCATGTAGTGGCTGAACAGGCAGAGCCGGACACTGAATTTTCAACGGTGCAATCACCAAACCCAGAAGAGCGGGAAGCGTTTGAGTTAGCTATAAAGCTTGGCAAAGAAAAACATGCTGATGTGCTTATAGCGACAGATCCAGATGCTGATCGTATCGGTCTGGCTGTTAAAAGTCATGATGGTGACTATCACGTCCTATCTGGAAATCAAACCGGTGCTTTATTGTTAGACTATTTGTTAAAAAAGAAACGAGAGATGAAGACGTTACCTGCTAATGGCGTGGTTATTAAAACAATCGTCACATCAGAACTAGGCAGAGCGATTGCAAATAGCTATAATTTGAAAACGCTTGATGTTTTAACAGGTTTTAAATTTATAGGTGAAAAGATTAGGCAGTTTGAACGTTCTGAGAAGGACACCTTTCTTTTTGGTTACGAGGAAAGTTTTGGTTATCTAATTGAACCCTTTGCAAGAGATAAAGATGCCATACAGCCTGGCCTCTTAGCTGCTGAAATGTGTGCTTATTATAAAAAACAAAATAAGACCTTATATGATGGACTCATTCATATTTTTGATCAATATGGTTATTATTTTGAAGACCTAGCTTCATTTGTTTTTAAAGGGAAAGAGGGGGCTGAAAAAATGGCACGTATTATGACCACTTTCCGAAGGGATATAGCAGAGGGAAATTTCTCTGATGATGTACATAGTATTGAAGACTATAAAACAGGCATCAGACATATACCTGCGCAAGGTGAGACAGAAATCATTGATTTACCAGCCTCCAATGTTCTGAAGATTATTTTAAAAGATGGTTCTTGGTATTGTTTAAGGCCTTCTGGTACCGAACCGAAGATCAAATGCTATTTTGGTGTCAAAGGCATCTCTACAGAAGATGCTGAGCAACGGTTAGACGTGATTAAGAATGACGTATTACAAAAAGTTCAATCATTGTAAGTACCATTTTAAAATAAACAGAGGTCAATCCAGACTTCTGTTTATTTTTTGAATAAAAGGAAAAAAACTTAACTTTTTTTAAAAGAATTATAAATAATTAACCTATAAAGTAGGATTATTTAGTGATTATTTTGTATATTTGTCATAAAACTTACGAAATTTGACGCTTTTACATGGAAATCGTGTGGTAGTCTATGGTAAAATGACGATTACAGTCACACTATAAAAATGGGTGTCTAATCACCCATTTGGACATGGTGAATAAAGAAATACGTTCTGTAAATAAATGTAATTAATGTGAGGCGATTAGACAGATGGGATTTGAACATTCATTAAAAGAACAAATGGAAGTCAAGCGAGCATTAATGATCGTATCTGCAAACAAATATGGTTTTACGTCCACAGAGGCGATTCGCTATAGTCAGGAGCTTGACCAATTGATGAATATTTATCGAAAGGTAACAGAAGGTAATCAAAATACCCCTGTCTCATCGAATTAAATGAGAGCAATGAATGATAAATAGCCAATTATTTATCTACTTTAATTGAGACACGTTGGAATTACAATGTGTTTTTTTAGATTTTTAAATAAAATGAAACGTTTCACTAATTAGAGCTTTTATTGACTGGTGAAATCATTTATAAACACACTGTAAAAACGCTGTTTTAGTCGAATTTAATTTCAATCATCAAATAGGCCTTGAAATTTAAGCGCTTACATAATATAATTATGATGAAACGTTTCACTATGAAGTGTTATAAGTTTATTACAGATAACGAACGCTAATATCCTGATTCACTCAACTCCCACTGAATGAAGGTTCGTTTATCTATACTTATTATCTTGAAGGAGGATGTTATGGAAAAACTTTTTGGAGTAACGACAGCAATGGTTACCCCGATGAATGAAAAAGGGGAAGTCAATTATAAGGAGTTGGAACGATTAACAGAATTTCTAATTGATAAAGGCGTTAACTGTTTATACCCATTAGGTACGACAGGTGAAATGTTTAAACTGAACGTTAACGAAAGAAAGAAAGTCGCTGAAACGGTTGTAAACACTGCCCAAAAGCGAGTGAAGGTATTTATTCATATAGGAGCGATGACGTTAGATGATACACTTCTACTAGCCAATCATGCTGTTAGCATTGGAGCAACTGGAATAGGGGCAGTTACACCCGTATTTTTCCCAGCTGATGACGTTCAAATTGAAGCTTATTATCAAGCAATTGCTGAAGAAGTCCCGGACAATTTTCCGATCTATTTATATAGCATTCCACAGTTAGCTAGTAATGCTCTTTCTCTTGAAGTAGTAAAAAGGTTAGCTGCTAATCATCAGAATATTGTAGGGATTAAGTACAGTTATCCTGATTTTTTAACATTAAAAGATTATTTAAGTGTTAGAAATAATAGTTTCTCTGTTTTAACAGGGAGCGATTCTTTATTTTTACCGGCCTTAGCAATGGGGTGTGACGGGGTCGTATCAGGTGTCTCGTGCGTGTTTCCAGAACCCTTCAAAGAGATTTATAAGTTGTATTCGGAAGGTGAGTTAACGCAAGCTCGCAATGTCCAACAGCACGCAGACAACATCATTCAAATTTTGAAAGGAGGAAGCAATCTCTCTTACTTTAAAAAAGGCTTAGAACTTCGAGGTATACAAGGAGGATCAGTAAAACGTCCTCAGTTAGATCTAACTATCGAGGAAGAAAAAGCATTAATAGAAAATATTAATTCATGGAAAAGGAAATTATCACTTGTGGAGCTCTTAGAATGAAGACATAGCTTATTAACTCATAAACAATTATTTATCCTGTCCGGAGGTAATAATGAAGAAGGTAACGATTAAAGATGTGGCGAAAGATGCTGGCGTATCAGTAGGAACAGTTTCTAAGGTTATAAATAATAAAGGCTATGTTGGGAAAGAAACATTAGTTAAAGTAATGGCATCCATCGATCGTTTAGGGTATAGCGTTAATGCAAATGCGAGAAGTTTAAAGTCTTCTAAGTCAAATAAAGTAGCCGTTTTAATATCTGATATTTCAAATTTTTATTTAATGTCTATTGCAAAAGAAATGGAGAAAACGATACGTGCTTTAGGTTATCATATGATCCTTCTTAGCCATAACGATGATGAACAGTTAGAGCTAGCCTCTTTACAAATCATTTTGGAGCAGCAAGTCGATGCGCTTGTCATCATCCCTACAGGAGGGAATGGAGAGATGATTGGTTCAATTAAAAGGAAAGGTATTCCAGTTATCTCGATTGATAGAAAAGTTGACGACGTCGTGACAGATCTTATAATGGACGATCACTATTATGGGTCCTTTGAAACTATTGAATATTTACATTCTCTAGGACACGAACGAGTTGGTGTTATTTATGGGCACACAAAAAACTCAATTGGTAGGGAAAGGTATCAGGGTGCTATCGATGCCATTAGACAACTTAACATGGATGAAGACAGTACATTAATTAAGGAAGCAAATTTTAAAGAAGAACAGGCATACCGATCAACAATGGAACTGCTACTGTCACCTAAACCACCTACAGCCATATACTCCTGCAATAATACAATGACTAAAGGGGTTTTGAAAGCAGTAAGAGAACAAGGACTCAGGGTGGCTGAAGATGTTTCGATTATCGCATTTGGGGACAAGGCACAGTGGGAATTAATTACTCCTGCTCTGTCATTAATGGCCCAGCCAGTAAAGAGAATTGGCATAGAGGCCTCAATATTATTAAAAAATCGACTGGAAGCACATGAGGAATTTGCTGAAAAGCAAATAATCATCAAGCCTGAATTAGTACCAGGTAATTCGTGTAAAACTATAAAAATTAGGAGTTGATTTAACAATGACTAATAAATTAGTAAGCGCATTCATGATGACTTTTCTGATCTTTCTTGTCGCATGTGGAAACGAGAGTGGCGAGGAGAATACGGCAGATTATCCAGAAAAACAAATTGAAGTGGTAGTGCCATTTGCTGCTGGAGGGGCTTCTGATCTTGTCTCTCGAACAATTGCAAGTGAAATGGAAGAGGAACTCGATGTACCAGTTGTTATTACGAATAGAACAGGTGGTTCAGGGGCAAATGGTATGTATTCTGTAAGGGATGCGCAGGCAGATGGTTATACGATTGGCTATGTTCCAGTAGAACTTGCTATGTTAGAAAGTCTTGACTTGGCAGATATCTCACCAAATGATTTTGAAGGAATAGGTCAATTAATGACCATACCAGCCGCTATCACTGTGCCAGCGGATGCCCCATACGATACAATTGAAGAATTTATTCAGTTTGCACAAGAGAACCCTGGAAATGTTACAATAGGTAATTCTGGTACGGGGTCAATTTGGCATATAGCAGCGGCTGCATTTGCAGATGAAGTGGAAATTGACGTTCAATATGTCCCTTATGAAGGTGCTGCACCAGCCGTTACAGCACTTATGGGAGGGCACATTGATGCGGTCTCAGTGAGTCCTTCAGAGGTTATTTCAGGATTGAATAGTGATGATTTGAAAGTGTTGGCTGTCATGAGTGAAGAGCCAGATGCTAATGTCCCAGATGTTCCGACTTTACAGGAGCTAGGGTATGATATCAACCTTTCTGGCTGGGGTGGATTTGTAGCACCTAAAGATACACCGGAAGAAGTTCTAGACACTTTGAGAGAAGCGTTTGAAGCAGCTGCAACGAGTGACACATTTATACAACTACTTGATGAAAGAGGAATGAATGCAGATTATAAACCAGGAGATGAATTTATGGAATTTAGCATGGAACAGTATGATTTCTTTACTGATTTAATTCCTCAAGTAGAGGTTGAAGACGAAGAATCTTAATTAGTTAACCACACCTTCACCAAGTAGCTGTTTTGCTACATCCTTCTATTTGGTGAAGGAAATCCATATCATTCGCTAAATGAAAATGTGTTTGAAAAGAGGTGAACAGAGAGTGAAAACTGCAAATATAGTGATGTGCAGTGCTGTGTTGATAATGTGCAGCTGGCTATTTTTGCAAACATTTGAATTTGCAAAAGGTGCATCAGGTGCAATGAGTCCCGCTTATTTCCCTAGAATTATCCTTTTGGTAATATTAGTAACGGCTGTTCTGGAACTAATAATAAGCGTCAGACTCCGTGTAGTTGATTCATTTTTATTTGATTGGAAAAAAGGTGTAAAGCTCATTTTGTTTATAGCAGTTATGACACTTTTTATTAGTTTGTTAGGCGTTGTTCCTTTTATGATAAATGCTAGTCTAGCACTTTTTTCACTCGGTCTTGTTTTAAGACTTCCTTTGGTTCCCTCGTTAGTAACAGCTATAAGCTTGAGTGTAACGACCTATTATATATTTACAGCAGGATTTAATATTATTTTGTAGGGGGGAGTTATATGGATATTATCACACAGTTGCTGTTGCCTGGGACTCTCCTTTTTTTGGTAATTGGAAGTGTGTTAGGTCTTTTTATAGGCGCGCTCCCAGGACTTAGCGCTACTATGGGAGTGGCCATATTAACCCCGATGACTTTCTGGTTGCCTCCTGAACAAGGGTTAGCTATGCTTATTTCAATATATTGTACAGCTATTTTTGCGGGAGGAATTCCAGCTATTCTCGTTAACACGCCAGGAACACCTGCATCAATGGTTACAGCTTTCGATGGCTATCCCCTCACATTAAAAGGGAAAGGCGGTTTAGCTTTAGGAATAAATGCTATATATTCTGGTTTAGGTGGCGTTATAAGCGTAATATTTCTTATTTTAGCCGCTCAGCCGATTGCTGCTTTTGCTTTACATTTTGGAGCGGCAGAATATTTTGCTCTTGCTGTATTTGGTCTATCGATGATGATAAGTATATCGGGGAAATCAATTAGAAAGGGAATTATTTGCGGCTTTCTAGGCTTATTCATTGCTACAGTTGGCCTTGATCCTATAACTAGTACGCCGAGATTTACATTTGATCAAACATACCTTTATGACGGTGTTTCGTTTATTCCTATTATGATAGGTTTATTCGGCATAGGAGAAGTATTTTATCAAATTTCAAGCAGTGGTGCTGATTTTAGTAGAAAAAATGTGAAGAGGAAAATAGGTAGAATTTTACCATTGAAAAAAGAGCGCAAAGAGATGCGAAAGCCCTTTTGGTTCTCAGCTCTTATATCTCCTATCATTGGGGCGATTCCAGGAGCAGGTGGAGATATTGCTTCTATTGTTACATGGGAACAGAGCAAACGATTTTCAAAGGGAAAGAAGAAAGAGGAATATGGGAAAGGCTCATTAGGTGGTCTGGCAGCGACGACAACAGCGAATAATGGCGTTATTGGGGGAGCGTTCACTACCATGTTAACGCTGGGGCTGCCTGGTGATGCAGTCACCGCTATCCTTATCGGTTCTCTCATGATGTACGGTATGCAACCAGGGCCTAATTTATTTTTGGAAAACCCTGATATTGTCCATACGATTATGGGATTGCTCCTCATGGCTAACATTTTAGTTATTGTCATTGGTTTAATAGGGGCTAACTTATTTTCAAGAATCATGCTAATTAGAAAAGAATACATTTGGTTATCTGTCATTCTTTTTTGTGTCATTGGTGCTTATGCCCTTAACAATTCTTATTTTGATGTTTGGATCGTGCTAGTTTGCGGTATTATTGGATTTCTTTTTCGAAGGCTTGACTACCCTCTTGGCCCATTAATATTAGGCCTTATTTTAGGGCCAATGGCAGAAGCAAATTTTAGACGAGCACTCGTTATGTCACCTGATCAACCGTACGCTATTTTCTTTACACGTCCCATTGCACTTATTTTGTTAACGATAGCGGTCCTGTCCTTATGTTGGCCATTGTTTAAAAAAATAATGGTACTGTTTAGAAGCAATAAGCAAAGATCTTGAATGGTCATTGGACTAAAATAGGTGATGTTTATTCAGAATAGCCGCTCATAACCCCCGTATGTGATCACACATACGGGGGTTATTATAGCGTATTAAGATAATAAAAAGTGTGGTGTGGGGTATCTATGTGAAAATTCGGTATATATTTATCCCACACTTAGGGCAGTACCCCCACTGATTGAAGGTTCGTGTTATTTGAATGAAGTAAAAGGGATATGATTTAAAGCATGAAAGTGACCGTTAAAAGCAGATACAAGGTTTACAATACGAGGTCGTTTTGTTTGACTGTAGACAGTCGGAGGTATGCCAGAGACTTTTTTGAAAATACGACTAAAATAAAATTCGTCTTGATAGCCGACGCTTTTAGCAATTCCTTTTAAGCGGTCATTTGTTGTTGTAAGAAGTTCTTTTGCTTTTTCAATACGGATATGAGTTAAGTAATCCATAGGGGATCGTCCTGTTTCCTTTTTAAATCTTACAGAAAAATGACTAGGGCTAAGGCCGGTCATAGAAGCTAGCATATCTCTATTAATGTCCTCTTGATAATGTGTTTGAATAAACTCTTCTGCAATTTTAATGTTACTTTGAGAAGTGGTGTGTTGGTCTGTATGCAAAAAATAAATTAATTCATATGTAAGCATTTGAAGACGCAGTTTTTTGAGCTGTTGATTGCCTTCCATTTTTGGTTTGTGGACAAGATTTTCTGTATGGTGAGCAAGAGCTGACGGGTGTGCTGCATATATAGGTCCTTGCAAATGATTAAAAGTGCTGTCGTGAACATGTATCTTACGAAACTCAATGTGGTAATAATGGATAAGGTTTTCTCCTTTATTAGCGATACGCATAGTCATACCTGGATGTAGAAGAAAAAAACGATTCATTTTAATGAAATGTCTTTTTTCATTAATGTAAAGGTCACCATCTCCTTTTTTGAAAAATAAAAAAGTATAGTTGACAAGTTTATAAGACTTCATATCTTGAGATAGAAGGTGATGGGATGCATGAATACATTCAATTAAACCTAATTCCTTAGGGTTTAATACAGTAGGTTGGTTTGTCATAAGATAAACTCCTCCATGAAAAAGCGGTTGACGTACAATTAAAGTATATTATAATTGATACTGAAAATCATTATCAATAAAAAAAGGAGGAATTATCGTGTATAAAATAATTAACGTTAAAAGACTTTTACCAAGTCTATTTTTATTTTTCTTGCTTGCTGCATGCGGCGATTCAGAAGAGAGTGTGAGTAGTGAAGAAGTAGAGGGAGACACCGAAGGAACTCGCGTTATCCAACACGCTTTAGGGGAAACAGAAATTACAGGCGAGGTTGAAAAAATCGTGACATTGTATCAAGGAGCAAATGATGTGGCAGTAGCACTTGATGTGAAACCGATAGGGATCGTTGAGTCGTGGGTAGAAAAACCTGTGTATACATATTTAAGAGATGAACTGGATGGTGTTGAGCTTGTAGGAGAAGAAACACAGCCAAATTTAGAAGCAATAGCAGAGCTTGAACCGGATTTAATCATTGCCTCAAGAACACGTCATGAAGAAGTTTATGATCATCTTAATGATATTGCACCGACTGTGGTTGGCGATGAGGTTTACGATTGGAAAGGGACTCTCGATTTAATGGGAAAGGCTTTAAATAAGGAAGCTGAAGCCAATCAACTTCTAGAGGATTACAATGCAAGAATCGATCATTTTAAAGGACAGTTAGGTGATGAATTACCTATAGAAGTTGCCATAACAAACTTTAGAGCGGACCATGCACGTATTTTTTATATGGGCTTTGCAGGAGGTATTTTAGAGGATGCTGGGTTTACGAGACCAGAAGGGCATGACGACCCAGAGTTATGGGGAATTAAATTAGCGTCTAAAGAAAGCATTCCAGAAGCAGATGCTGAGGTCATATTTAATTTTAATTCAGGAGCTGAAACAGATCAAATTCAACAAACATATGAAGAATGGACGGGCCATCCTTTATGGAAGGAACTAGAAGCTGTCAAAAATGATCAAGTCATTATGGTCGATGAGGTTACTTGGAATAGTGCAGGAGGATATTTATCGGCTCATATGGTGATAGATGATCTGTACGACATATTCAATGTAGAAGAATAAGAAATTGAAAAATGATAAAAAGATTAGGAAGAAGGTGGCACACTGATTCTTAATCTTTTATTTTTCGGGAGAAGTGGGAGACTATGAGTGGCTTTAAATCACATCACTGTAAACTTATTTTTTTGTTATCAATGTTGGTATTGCTTTTGTTTACTTTTTTCTTAACGATTGTTGTTGGCCCAACCACTGTGACGTTTGAGCAAGTGATTGCCTCATTTTATTATTACGATGATACGGTGACAGAACATATTATTATAAGACATGATCGTCTTCCAAGAGCGATAATTGCTATTGTGATCGGTGCAGCTTTAGCGATAGCAGGTAGTCTAATGCAAGCATTAACACGAAATCCATTGGCTTCCCCTAGTATATTCGGAATTAATACAGGGGCTGTTTTTTTTGTTGTGATAGCGATTGTTTTTTTCTCCGTTCATTCACTCGTTCAATTAATGTGGTTTGCATTTATTGGTGCAGCCATATCAGCTTCGCTTGTGTATTTTTTAGGATCGTTAGGACGAGATGGCCTAACACCTGTAAAAATTGTCCTTGCAGGTGCAGCTATAAGTGCTTTGTTTCATTCGTACACACAAGCAGTTCTTGTTATGAATGAGGCTGGACTTCAAGATGTGTTATTTTGGTTAGCTGGCTCTGTCAGTGGTAGAACGCTTGATATGCTTTTGCCAGTACTACCATTTATGTTTTTAGCAGCTCTGATCGCGTTATTTATGGGACGTGCAATAAATTTATTAATAACAGGAGATGAAGTAGCTAAAGGCATGGGCCAAAATGTCGGTGCTGTAAAACTCATCATGGGTGTCATAGTTGTGGTATTAGCTGGAAGTTCAGTAGCGGTTGCTGGCTCGATTGGATTTGTTGGCCTAGTGGTCCCACATCTCACAAGAGCTGTAACAGGAAATGATTATAGATGGCAGATCCCTATGGCAGCTTTAATTGGGGCTATCTTACTTTTAACCGCAGATGTAGTAGCTCGAATTGTTATTATGCCTCAAGAAATTCCTATTGGGGTTGTGACAGCCGTAATAGGTGCACCTTTTTTTATTTATATTTCCCGACGGGGGTTGACTAAGCTGTGAGAAAAGATATAACTGTGCGAGCTTATAATGACAAGTTATCCTTTCAAATAAATAATAAAACGATCATTATCCTTTTCTGTCTCTCGTTGATTTTTATAGGAGCCCTCATTATCGGGCCTTCACTAGGTCATAAACTTCTTAGTCCAATAGAAGTGCTGAAAGTAGTCGTTTCGGGTGGAAGCGGAGGAAGTGAATTCATTGTTATGAATTCAAGATTGCCTCGTACATTAGTGTCACTTCTTACAGGAGGCGCTTTAGGTCTTTCGGGATTAATTTTACAGGGAATTATTCGCAACCCGCTGGCTGCCCCTGACGTCATCGGTGTGACGAGTGGTGCATCTGTCGGCGCTGTCATATTTATTACATTTTTATCAGGAAGTATCAGTATCTCATTCTTGCCAGTAGCAGCTGTTGTAGGTGGACTAATTGCATCATTTGCAGTTTATCTTTTAGCGTGGAAAAAAGGTGTTTCGCCATTTAGGCTTATATTAGTAGGAATTGGCATATCTGCTATCATGAGTGCAGGAACAACATTTATGCTTGTGTTTAGTTCAGCAGTTTCAGCTAGTCAAGCCTATTTGTGGCTGACTGGAAGTGTGTATGGGGCTTCTTGGCATGATGTCACAATGCTTTTAATTGTTTTAGCGGTATTGCTCCCTTGTATTGTCTACTTCTCTAGAAGTTTGAATGCCCAGCAACTTGGGGATGATGTTGCTGCTTCTCTAGGAATTACTATTGAAAGGCATCGGTTTTTTCTTTTACTCTTCAGTGTTATTTTAGCTGGTGTTTCCGTAGCTGCAGCAGGTGCCATAGGATTTGTAGGTCTTATTGCACCTCACATAGCTAGGTCACTATTAGGACGGGAATTTACTAGTTTAGTTGTAGGGTCTCTTTTTATTGGAGGACTGATCATGTTTTTAGCAGATTTAGCAGCGCGAACACTGTTTTACCCCTTAGATATTCCAGCAGGTATTTTTACAGCAGGGGTAGGGGCACCTTTTTTTATTTATCTTTTATTTAGAAATCGTCATCAATTTTAAAAAAGGAGTGTGTTCAAGTGACAAGACTACAGGCGTCAAATGTAACGTTTGCTTATAATAAAGAACCTATTATTGAAAACTTAAATATGACGATCCCTGAAGGTGAGATTACTGTACTTATTGGAAGTAATGGTTGTGGTAAATCGACATTGTTAAAAATGCTGGCGCGGCTACTTTTTCCTAGTAAGGGAGGGGTTTATTTAAATGATAATGAGATGCTTTCGTTACCAGCAAAAGCAGTGGCTAAAGAATTGGCTGTGTTACCCCAAAGTGCTGTTTCACCAGAGGGATTAACTGTCAGACAGTTAGTAAAACAAGGAAGGTATCCGTATCAAAGTTGGCTGAAGCAATGGTCTAAAGAGGATGAAGAAATGGTTGAGTATGCCCTTGCTGCAACCGGCTTAACGGATTTAAGAGATCGACCGTTAAATGCTTTATCAGGGGGACAGCGGCAGCGTACTTGGATTGCTATGACATTGACTCAAGGTACAAAGACATTATTGTTAGACGAACCGACGACATATTTAGATTTGACCCATCAAGTTGACGTATTAGATCTTTTATTCGAATTAAATGAAAAAGAGCAGAGGACGATTGTCATGGTGTTACACGATATTAATCTAGCCTGTCGTTATGCTCATAACATTGTGGCAGTCAAGGACAAGAGAATCTATGCACAAGGTCGACCAGAAGAGATCATAACAGTTAATACTTTAAAAGAGGTGTTTCAAATGGATTGTGAAATTATTTATGATCCTATTTTTGGGTCGCCCCTTTGTGTGCCCCATGGGAGAGGGAGAGCAGTTAGCAATCATATGTCTCCTAAAACGCCCCACATATAACTGGCATGACAAATGAGTAAATTTGAACATCATGTAGTGAGGAGCACTGTCGTATGGCAAATCTTAATGCCTATTTAAACAATTATGCATTCTTCTATCAGTAAAGTTTTTATCACAGATAACTGTTCGTACAACGTCCGGCTCAAAATACAGTGTAGAGGTAAATCTATTTAGGCGGAAGATAGCGGGTGCTAATGTTCTGATTCACTCAACTACCAATTAGCGGGAGAAGAACGAAAGTTCACATTGATTGAAGGGTCGTTTTATATAAAGGATAGCTTGTGATGTCTAAAACTCTTTGTCAGTAAGTTTCATAGATACATTGTGAAAAACTGTTGAGTGTCTTGGTGTGGTAAGATACAATAATAATTGATAATGATTCTCATTTATCGTAGGTAACCGTCCGTAAAACGCCTGCCTCAAAATAGAGAGTGAAGGTAAATCTATTTAGGTAGGAGATATGGGATGCTCAAGTTCTGATATTCACCTAACTACCAAATTAGTGGAAGAAGAACGAAAGCGTCCAATGATTGAATATTCGCTTTATGGTCGTTTGTTACTCAATTATTGGAGGTTTAGAGAATGGTGAAAGGGGATATCAAGGCATTTATACACTTTTGGAAGGAAGCAAATTGTCGTGTTATAGACGTAAAAAGGCAAGTTGTGGCGTCAAATAACACTTGCAATGTTTATCCGTTACCTGAGAATTGTTTTATGTTTTTGCCAAAAGATAAAGCGAAGGTGAAAATAAATGGTGAAGAATACTATACATTGGGCAAACAGCTAATTCATGCCGTTAAAGGCGATAGTCTATCGATACAAGCATTAGATTTTGTAGAAGTCATGATGGTTTATTACGACATGATATTGCCTGAATTTAAAAATTATAAGAGCCTAAGTCGCTTACATCATTTTCGATCTGTATTAACTGTAGAGGGTTCTCTTCATATTTATAAAGTCTCAAAAGAATTATATAAGATATGGCAGTCGAAAACAGATTTGACTCAAATACGAGCGAAAGCACTATTTTATACCATTGTCCATTCGTTTTTACTTGAATTGAAAAATCAACATGAAAAGAGAGAAGAGAAAGATCCTGTATATCGCTCAATTTGTTACATAAAAGCCCATTATAAGGAGACAATTTCGTTAGAATCGCTAGCTGATAAATTAAATTATAGTCCCTCACATTTATCGTTGCTATTTAAAGATAAAACGGGTCTAAGCCCTATTGCTTACGTCACTAAAATTCGTATTGATAAAGCTGCTGAGTTACTTAAGGAAACAGACGCTTTAATTTACACTATTTCATCAGAGGTGGGGTATCAAGACCCTCATTACTTTTCTAGAATATTCAAAAAAGTGAAAGGCTTTACCCCTGGAGCGTATCGGGATAAATATAAAAAATCAGAATATAATCCTGTTGGCGTCATAAGAAAGTCCATTGAACATCGAACAGGCCTCCTATATAGTGGTAGTGATTATCATTCTCATTTATTTATAGGAGGAACGTGGCTTATGACAGATTTAAAACATTCTTTAGCTTTAAAAATGATGCTTTCGAGCACATTCTTTCTTGCAGCATGCACTGGAGGAGAGGATGACAGCCATAATGTAAATGAAAACACGGCTGATAATGAACCTCTCGTACAGCAACATCAGTTCGGGGAAACAGTGATTCCTGATAATATTGAACGTGTTGTTTCAATTGGCCTAGAAGACATGGTTTATAAACTAGATCTTCCACTTGCTCACGCTACTTTGCATGGAGAAGATCATTACTTAGAAGAGCAATTATTTGCTGATCAGATTGATACGAGTATAGGAAGAGGGGCCGATTTTGATTATGAAGTGGTGCTTGATGCACAACCTGATCTTATTATTATGAGTGAAATCCCAGCTTATGATGAAGCTGTTTATGAAGACATGACGAAAATCGCTCCAACAATTTTCTTTAGTCGTGAAAATTGGCGAGAAGATATTGTGAAGTTAGGTGAACTGACAGACCGTCGGGCAGAAGCAGAACTCATTGTAGATGATTTTGAGGCCTATTTAAGTGACGCTGAAGACACGATAACGGAAGCTGTAGGGGATGACGCTACAGTGGCATTTATTCGCTTGCAAGAAAAAACGGCATACGTTTGGTTCCCTTTTCCTGAAGAAGAAACAGACAAAGGTTATGTAGGGTTAATTTATGATAGCTTAGGTTTGCAACCTGACCCTTATATTTTAGAGTTAATGGAACAGCACCCAGAAGAACAGTGGGGAATACAGTTATCTCTCGAAAAGTTACTTGAATTAACTGCTGATTATATTTTTGTCACTGCCGGTGCTTCTGGTGGTACGCAAGATGAATATAGTGAAAGTTGGCAACAGTTGTCTGAAATAGAAGAATTGCAAGTCTGGCAGTCGATTCCTGCTGTACAAAATGACCATGTCTATCAAGTATCAGCGAAACATTGGATGTTGGCAGGACCTTATGCGGACAAAATGAAAGTTAATGATGTTATTAACGCATTAGTAGATTAATAGATTAATTATCCATGACATGTCTCACACCTCTCTATGGCAGTGATAAGACAGTCAATTTATAATACTAAGAGTGATTATCATTCTTAAGAAAGATTAGTATATTGATTGTGGGAAAAGGATGGAGAATAATGTCCACGAAAAATAACAAATCTGAACAGGATACTGAAAATAATACACCTTATCGCTCAAAGCCTTTCACCGCAATAACTGTTTTATTAGGAGGAACAATTGTATTAGTACTGGGATTAATATTATCTATTACATTCGGTGCCGCTAATATTAACATGAAGACGGTTTGGACAGGTGTTTTTCAGTTTGACCCTGAGCTTACCTCTCATCAAATAATACAAGAGTTAAGATTGCCAAGGGCGTTAGCCGCAGCTTTGGTGGGGGCTTTTTTAGCTGTTTCAGGAGCTATTATGCAAGGGATGACACGAAATCCCTTAGCTTCTCCATCCATTATGGGTGTGACGGCAGGATCAGCCTTTATGATTGCTATCGCCTTTGCCTTTTTCCCAGGAACGTCTTATGTTGGTTTAATGATGTGGTCGTTTGTAGGGGCGGGTTTAGGCGCGGGACTTGTTTTTATGATAGGAAGTTTATCGAAAAGTGGTTTGACACCTGTTAAGCTTGCACTTGCTGGGGCAGCGGTAACAGCATTGCTTCAGTCTATTTCATCAGCTATTGCTATCCATTTTCATGTTGCTCAGGATATCACTTTTTGGTACGCAGGAGGTGTTGCTGGCGCTAGATGGTTCAGTGTTCAATTAATGATTCCTGTTGCAATAGTAGGGATAACACTTGCTATTATCATATCTCGGTCTATTACGGTACTCAGTCTTGGTGAAGACGTAGCAAAAGGGCTAGGGCAGCGAACCCGTTATGTAAAAATAATAGGAACAGTGGTCGTTTTATTGTTAACTGGCGCAGCCGTTTCTGTGGCTGGCACAGTAGGTTTTATCGGTCTTGTTATACCACATATTACAAGATTTTTAGTCGGGGTAGATTATAGATGGATTATTCCTTGTGCTGCGGTTTTAGGGGCGGTTTTACTCGTGCTGGCAGATTTAGGTGCTAGAATGGTTAATCCCCCTTATGAAACGCCAGTTGGTGCTATAACTGCTTTAATTGGTGTCCCTTTCTTCCTCTATCTTGCTAGACGAGAAGGGAGGGGATTATAATGCAAAGACGAATGACATCGAAGAATAAGCCTTTTATCATCATGATGATACTATTTTTGCTGATTTTGGTAACGTTTTTTACGAGTTTGAATTTAGGACACATCCGTATAGGGCCTTTGGATGTGTTAAAAACATTTCTTGGAGCTGGAACTGCACAAGATCAGTTAGTACTCTTTGACTTTCGCTTACCAAGAATGACAATTGCTCTTCTTATCGGGGCTGGTTTAGCAGTGTCAGGAGCTATTTTGCAAGGCGTGTCACAAAATGGTTTAGCTGATCCAGGTATTTTAGGAATAAATGCAGGGGCAGGGTTAGCTGTGGTTATGTTTATTTTTTTCTTTCAAGGAACGATGACAGCAGTTGGCACATTTTCTATTTTTATCATGCCTTTGTTTGCCTTGATTGGAGGAATAGGAGCAGCTTTTCTCATTTATACACTGGCGTGGAAGCAGGGCGTAACCCCTGTTCGATTAATCCTTGTGGGAATTGGCGTAAATGCCGCGTTTGGTGCCGGCCTTATTATTTTTCAATTAAGAATGAACCCTACTGATTTTATGCAAGCAACCATTTGGTTATCAGGGAGTATTTGGGGGACGAATTGGAAGTTTGTTTTAAGTGTATTGCCTTGGATTATATTCCTCATTCCCTTGGCTATTTATAAAGCAAGGTATTTAAACATATTGAATCTTGGTGACCATGTAGCTACTGGATTAGGCGCTGCTGTAGAAAAAGAGAGACGAACTCTCCTTTTTATCGCAGTAGCTTTAGCTGGCTCATGTGTGGCTGTAGGAGGAGGGATTTCGTTTCTCGGACTCGTATCTCCTCATTTAGCCCGTCGGCTTGTCGGGGCTAAACACCAACTTTTATTACCAGCCTCTGCTTTAATGGGGGCGCTCCTTTTATCGATTGCAGATATGATTGGTCGGAATTTACTCGCACCGTCAGAGATCCCTGTTGGGCTCGTTGTGTCTGCTCTTGGCGCTCCATACTTTATTTACCTGCTTATTAAAGTGGACTAATAACAAGGTGCTAGGTTGTAGCGAACATAAATAACAGTTGTTAAATCTTAATTATGTAAAAGGAGTGGTTAAATAATGGAAGATAGCCATAAAAAAAGCCAGTTAGCAGCGATAATACGTGAAAGAAGAACCATTCGAGACTTTAAGGCTGATGCTGTAGCTTTGGAAGATATTAAACGATTATTGAACGATGCAGTCTGGGCACCAAATCATGGATTTAGGGAACCATGGCGATTTATTCTCTTTCATGGTGAGGGAAGGAAAGTATTTGCTGAAGCTGTGAGTGAAGGGTCTACCCCTGAACAAAGAGAGAAATACGGAAAAAAAATGTATGACTACTATATGTTAATTCCTATTCACATTGTCGTTGTGATGGACGAAGATCCGCGCCAAAAACAATGGGAAGAAGACTTTGCTGCAACAGCAGCGCTTATTCAAAATTTCCAGCTCCTTGCATGGGAAGAAGGACTTGGAGTCGTTTGGAAAACAAATAATTACAGCTGGCATCCAAGTTTTCGCGAGCGTATAGGGGTATTGCCAGGAGAAAAAGTTGTTGGAACACTACATGTAGGTTATATTAAAACGACTCCAAAAGCCAAGGCGAGAACAGAAGCTGAGAAGAAGCTAACCATTGTTTCGGAAGCTTAAGTAAAAACTGTTTTTAGAACCATCCTCCAGTGTTGGAAGATGGTTCTATTGTTTAAAGAAAGTGAGTGCTATCCAATGTATCCCAACCTTTTTTTAATAAAATGATGAATGTTAAGGTTGAGATGAAATAAGCATGAATGATTGAATGATTTAATACAGAAAATGGCCGCTAATGTCCTAATTCACGTAACTATCAATCTGTGTGAGAAGAACGAAGACACCGACTGATTGAAGGCCCGTTTTATATAACGTTTTTAGTTATTATTAACTGTTGAATCATCCATTAAATGATGAATGCCGATTGTTTGCTCGATTGGAAGTACAAAGGAAATACCCTTTCCAGGATCGTTAATTTTCACATCTGTTTCTAATGCTGATAAAACGTCTTTTGTCTTAGATTTTTTAATAAGGGTTAGCACGACATCTTTTTCAGGCTCAATAGCAATAGATAATAGTTTGGCTTTCTCATGAATACCGCTGCCACGTCCATTAATCACTGTTCCACCTTCAGCCCCAGCTTTAGTAGAAGCATTAATGACTTTGCTTGCATCTCCTTTATTAACAATCGTGATAATGAGGTCAAATCCATCATGATTCACTGTGTCTGTCATTGTGTCAAGATCCTCCTTTTCCTTTTCTTCATATGTCATGTGAGCAATACCGATCGTTTTTTTAATATCAATAATAAACCCAATACCTTGCCCTTTTTCATTTAATTTTGCTTCTGAGGTAATACTTTCGAGCACTGAAGGTAATATATCACTGGGGACAAGATTAAGTACTAATTCTTTTTCGTAAAGGGCGTCGAGCCCGAAAATTTTTGCCCTTTCTCGGATACCACGTCCGCTGCCAAACAAAATTGTGCCACCCTCTGCTCCGGAGCTCTTAGCAGCTTTCATAATTTTTTTAGCTTTTCCCTTTTTGATTATTGTCACTAAGAGCTTATGGTCTTTTTGTACATTAGTCATTATCCAACCGCTCCTTTTGTTTATATATCAAGCCTAATATGAGTACGGATAGAATAGGTGTTAAGGCAACGAGAGCAATCATTCCAAAACCGTCCATTAACGGGTCACGGCCTTCAGTAACAGAGGCAACACCTACTGCAATCGCCATAATAAACGTGACTGTCATAGGGCCAGTGGCGACTCCTCCTGCGTCAAAGGCAATAGAAATGAACCGGTCTTTTGAGATGAAAAGCAATAAGATAGCAAGCGCATAGCCGGGGATGAGTAGCCACCATAACGGAAAACCGATGACGATTCTTATCATGGATAACGCAATTGAGACGCCAACACCTAATGATAACGTTATAAGCATAACATTTTTCGAAATAGAGCCAGATGTCACTTTTTCTACTTCATAATTTAATATACGAATGGCTGGTTCAGCAAAGGTGGCTACTAATCCAAAAAGAAACCCAAGAAAGGGTAAGAGGATAATCGTGTTATCTCGTTCTCCTAACAACTCACCGATCGCTTCACCAGCAGGGAAGAATCCAACTTCCACACCTTGTAAAAATAACACAAGGCCGACGAATGTAAAAATTAAACCGATAAATATATTCTTTAACTTGCTTTTATCTAATTTTAAAAAGAAAAATTGAAACACAAGGAAAAAAATGAGTAACGGGATTACTGCCATAGCAACTTCTATCATAACATGATCAATATTTTCAAACAGGGCACTTATCATCCAAAAATCACTCCTAATATCATGACTGAAATAATTGGCCCAATGGATGCTAAAGCGACAAGGCCAAAACCGTCACTAGTGGAGGATTTCCCTTGTAGGACAGAGGCGACTCCCACTCCAAGAGCTAATATGAAAGGCACTGTCATAGGGCCAGTCGTGACACCTCCAGCATCAAATGAAATAGGTAAGTAACTTTGAGGTGTAAAAAGTGCAAGGATAAAAACGATGCTATAGCCGCCAACTAACAAATATTTTAACGGAATACTAAAGATTGTTCTTGCCATCGCTACCGTAACAAATATCCCCACTCCAATAGCAACGGAATAGACGAGCATTAAGTTGGAAATTTCACCTTCTGATACTTGGTCAATTTGAGAGGCAAGTACACGAACATCTGGCTCAGCCACTGTCACTACAAAACCAAGTAGAAAGCCGGTAATGAGAATTAGCCACGGTTTGTTTGTCTTTGGTAAGCTAGAGCCGATTAATTCCCCAATAGGTAAAAGACCAATATGTACTCCTACTAGAAAAAGAAATAAACCGAGGCCAACCATGACAACACCAGCAAGAAATCGAATAAAAAGATCAGTAGGCAAACCTATTACAGTGTATTGTAAAATAATAATTAACAGGGCCATCGGAAGGATAGCCATCACTACTTCCTTGAGCTGTTCAAGCATGTCTCTCATTAAATCCCCCCATTATAATTATATTTGTTAAGTAAATTTTATTATGATACTAGTATTTACCCCATATTTAACATTTGTACGCATTGAAAATGTACGTATTGTTAATGTTGAATGATTTATAATTATTGGGTTTATTTGTTGTATTAACGATGTTGTGTAAAATAATGATGAGATATTATACTAGGCACAATTGAAATTTTATAGAAGAAGCCATGCATGTCTAATGAGAGGGAAATTACAAATTCTCTTCATATAAAGAGGATTTCATGATGTTTTTCTTATCTGGACTTCATATGCCTTCTTATGACGAGTAGTAAATATAATTAACTTCTCATGGGCTGTCACGCCACATTAACGTGCAAGTCCTTCTTTTTCATTATACTACAATTGACTGAATTATCAGACTTTAGAGATGGGAAAAGGTGCCCATCTTTAATATTATAAGATGAGCCCTTTTAGGGTATAATTCCATGTCTGAGGCTTTGATGAATAGCGAAGGATGAACCACATGGTCAGATTTTTTTCTTAATCATTAATTATTCAAGGATGTCCCAGCCTGAAGATAACTCAACATCTGGGTGTTTATCCGTGAACCAACGTAAGGCAAAGTCGTTTTCAAATAATAAGACAGATCGTCCTTGTTGATCATTAACAAGCATTTTCCTACTATCTGTCATGTCATCAGAGACGGTTCCCTTTGTTACCCAACGAGCAAGCTCGTGTGTCATATGATTGAATTCGATATCCACTTTGTATTCATTTTTCATACGATATTCAAAAACCTGGAACTGAAGTTCGCCTACTGCTCCGATAATATAATCTTCAAAGTAAGGTGTTTTATAAAGCTGTATGGTCCCTTCTTGGACGAGTTGCTCAATTCCTTTATGGTATTGTTTATGTTTAAGAGCATTTTTAGCTGTTATTTTTGCAAATTTTTCAGGTGGGAATTGTGGCATTTCTTCATATTGAAGAAGTTCCCCACCACCTACGATTGTATCACCCACTTGGAAGTTACCTGAATCATAGATACCTACAATATCACCTGGCATGGCTGTATCCACCGTTTCCCTATCAGATGCAAAAAAGGAGTGAGACTGATTCAGTTTCATTTTCTTACCAGTTCGTGAAAGGATCACTTCCATTCCACGATCAAATTTACCTGAACATACACGGAGAAAAGCAATGCGGTCACGATGGTTCGGATTCATATTGGCTTGTATCTTAAAGATGAATCCAGAGAACGCTTGACGTTCGGGGTCGATAAATTCTCCCGATGCTTTTCTGGGCTGAGGAGGGGCAGCAAGCTTAACGAATTGATCGAGAAATGATTGTACACCAAAATTGGCGAGAGCACTTCCGAAGAAGACCGGTGTCAATGCCCCGTTTCGAACTTTTTCTATAGAAAATTCATTTCCTGCCTCTTCAAGTAGAAGGGTTTCCTCTTCTAATGTTTCACGTTCATAATCAGCTAATGACTTATCATCAGCGAGGGGAGTAATCTCTCTCTCGTGTAAGTCATTATATTTTTCAATCGTATCATCAGAAAGGCTATATATGCCTTTTAGGCGTTTACCCATACCGACTGGCCAATTCATTGGATATGTTTCCATCTCAAGTGTCTCCTCAATTTCTGATAGGAGGTCAAGAGGTTCCTTACCTTCTCGGTCAAGCTTATTAATAAACGTTAAGATTGGAATGCCACGCATTCGGCAAACTTTAAACAGTTTTAATGTTTGCGCCTCGATTCCTTTCACACTATCGATGACCATAACTGCTGTGTCAACGGCAGTGAGAGTACGATAAGTATCTTCACTAAAATCTTGGTGGCCTGGTGTATCAAGAATGTTGATTTGGACGTCTTTATATAGTAATTGCATCACACTAGAAGTTACTGAAATACCACGCTGTTTCTCAATTTCCATCCAATCTGATGTGGCATATTTTCCAGATTTTTTACCTTTCACAGTTCCTGCACTTCTTATACTGCCCCCCAGAAGGAGAAGCTTCTCAGTAAGTGTTGTTTTACCGGCATCTGGGTGAGAAATAATAGCAAACGTTCGTCTTGGTGTATCCACAGACATCATTAACATAACCCTCTCTATCGTAAATTAATAACTCTTTTGAACTTCTATAATTAAAGTTGCTCCAATTAACTATTATAACGAAAAAGTTGAAAATTAGCTAAATGCTTTTAATGATTTTTGGAGGGGGTTCTGCCGTTCCAGTTTGTTTTAATCATCATAACGTATTAACAAGAAAAAGAAAGGAGGGGAAAAGGATGTCTTATTGCCCACCACATGATTGTAAGAAAGGACATGGAGAAGGGTTTGTGCTGCTCATTGTCCTTTTTATTCTACTTGTCATTATTGGTACGGCTTACGTTTGTTAAACGTGAAAAAACCACCGGTCTTGAAATAGATCGGTGGTTTTATATATGTCATTGCCGGTATAAAAAGTCCCCAAAAAATTATCTGTGAGTGTTCTCAAACGAACTGATTTTGTCTTGATGCGTTAGCGTTACCGCGATTTCATCCCATCCATTTAACAACATTTCTTTTAAATAGCTAGCTAGTTCAAAGGTAGCTTTGAAGCCATGATTGTCAGTAATGAGTTGGTTTTCTAAATCGACAGTCAGATAGTATTCGACACCTTCAGCGTTATTGACAAGCTCAGTTACTTTTTCTTCAGGTAACTGGATGGCTAGAATGCCATTCTTTCCACAGTTACTATAAAAAATATCGGCGTAACTAGGGGCAATAACGATTCGAAAACCGTAATCTTGAATAGCCCAGGGCGCATGCTCTCTAGAAGACCCACAGCCAAAGTTTTCACCTGCTACAAGGATAGATGCTCCTTTATAAACAGGATGGTTCAATGAGAAATCTTCACGTAGTTCACCATCTTTGTCAAAGCGCCAATTATAAAATAAAAATTGCCCAAATCCTTGTCGTTCAATTCGTTTTAAGAATTGTTTCGGAATAATTTGATCTGTATCAATGTTAGATCGATTTAAAGGGTAGACCTTTCCGGTATGCTGTTTTATAGGTTCCATCAGATGGCCTCCTGTTCTAAAAGTGAGGGAGAGGAATGATTTCCTCTAAAACGGTGTTGCTAAGACATAGTGTTAAACAGGTGTTGCATAATAATTTCTTACATCCACAAAATGACCTTCAACCGCAGCGGCAGCCGCCATTTCAGGACAGACGAGGTGGGTTCTCGCCCCTGTACCTTGTCGTCCTTCAAAATTACGATTAGACGTGGATGCACACCTTTCACCGGCTGGCACAATGTCATCATTCATGGCAAGACACATACTACAGCCTGCGTCACGCCATTCAAAGCCCGCCTCAGTAAAAATTTTGTCCAATCCTTCGTCTTCAGCTGCTTTTTTAACAGTCTGTGAACCAGGTACAACCATGGCCTTGACAGAAGAGTGGACTTTTCTACCTTCAATAATTTTAGCTGCTCTTCTCAAGTCGCTTAGTCGCGAGTTTGTACATGAGCCAATGAAAACATGATCGATTGTCACAGAAGAAATAGGTTGGTTAGCTTCAAGGCCCATATAGTCAAGTGCCCGTTCAATTTCTTCTTTTTCAGAAGGAGAGTGGGCATCTTCTGGCGAAGGAACAAGGCCACTTATAGGAATACACATACTTGGATTTGTCCCCCATGTTACTTGAGGTTCTACTTCGTGAGCATCAATTTCCACTGTAGCATCGTAATATGCGCCTTCATCCGTTTTGAGAGATTGCCAATAAGCAACAGCTTTATCGAAAGCTTTTCCTTGAGGGACGTGGCGACGGCCTTTCAAGTAGTTAAACGTTGTCTCATCTGGACTGATTAAACCGGCACGAGCACCTGCTTCAATCGACATATTACAGATGGTCATCCGCTCTTCCATCGTCAAGTTTTGGATCGCTTCACCGGTATATTCCAATACGTATCCTGTGCCAAATTTAACGCCAAATTTTGCGATAATAGCGAGTATTAAATCTTTGGCGGTGACAGCTGGGCTAAGGCGACCATTTACTTTTACATTCATTGTTTTTGGTGGTGCTTGCCATAACGTTTGCGTGGCAAGGACATGTTCTACTTCACTCGTTCCGATACCGAATGCTAAAGCACCAAATGCCCCGTGTGTAGATGTATGACTGTCACCACAAACGATTGTTTTTCCAGGTTGTGTTAAACCGAGCTCTGGTCCGATAACGTGGACAATTCCTTGATCAGGGTGATCGATATCGGCTAAAGATACACCGAACTCTTCACAGTTTGTCTTTAATGTTTCCATTTGTTTTTTTGAAATAGGGTCATTAATAATATGGCGTGCGATAGTAGGAACATTATGGTCCATAGTAGCAAATGTGCGATCTGGCCTCCGTACTTTACGTCCTTTCATGCGGAGACCTTCGAATGCTTGAGGTGATGTTACTTCGTGCACGAGCTGTAAGTCAATGTATAACAAATCTGGTTTGTTCTCTTCGCGATGAACAACATGATCTTGCCAAATTTTCTCTACAATTGTTTTTGGTTCTGGCATTTTTACTCACTCCTTCACGCATAACAGCTCATGATGCTGTTGGTGGCACTATTTGATTTTATATAATCTACGACACGTTCAGTCATTTTTTCGGTGCCGACTTTTTGACCGTCTATGATGTTTAAATCACCAGTATGGTACCCTTGCTCTAAGACATTTTGCACTGCTGATTCGACAATACGTGCTTCATTATCTAGATTAAATGAATGACGTAATAGAAGAGCGGCCGATAAAATCATCGCGAGGGGATTAGCGATGCCTTGACCAGCGATGTCAGGGGCTGAACCATGGACAGGTTCATAAAGGCCAAAGCTGTCTTCTCTTAAGCTAGCAGATGGCAACATGCCAAGTGAACCAGTAAGAACAGAAGCTTCATCACTTAAAATATCCCCGAACATGTTTTCTGTGACGATCACATCAAAGTATGATGGATTTGTAATGAGCCGCATAGCAGCTGCATCAACGAGCATATGTTCAACTGTGATATCTGGATAATTTTCTTTTTTCTCTTCTACAACTTCACGCCATAATTTACTAGATTCCAGGACATTTGCTTTATCAACTGACGTTAAATGCTTGCGTCTAATACTGGCTGCTTGAAAGGCTTTATCAACGATGCGTTCAATTTCAGCTCTTTCATAAGCAAGGGTATCTACGACAGAGTGGCCATTGTTTCGGCGTTCACTCGGTGTACCAAAGTATAAGCCACCTGTCAATTCACGGACGATGAGTAGGTCACTTCCTTTAACGACCTCTTCCTTTAATGGAGAGGCGTGTAGAAGATTATCGAAGCCTTGAATAGGGCGTAAATTGGCAAATAAATCGAGTGCTTTTCGAATGCCTAACAATCCTTTTTCTGGTCGTAAATGAGAAGGATTTTGATCCCATTTAGGTCCACCAACTGCTCCTAGCAAGACAGCATCGGCTGATTTACAGGCGGCCGTTGTTTCATCAGGAAGAGGCGTTCCATGCTCATCTATAGCACTTCCTCCAATAGCATGTGTTTCATAGGAAAATGTATGGTTGTATTCCTCTGCAATGGCATCAAGCACTTGTTTAGCAGAATCAATAACTTCTGCGCCGATTCCGTCGCCAGGCAAAAGGACAATTTTTTTAGTCATCGCTTTGTTGCCTCCTTTAATTTGATTGAGCCTGCACTACTTTGTCTTTAATAGGGTCCCGATGATAAAATGCGCGATTAACAGCATTGATGAATGCTTTGGCAGATGCCTCTAATACATCTTGAGAGGAGCCACGTCCAGACACTGAGATGCCATTAACAGTCATTTTTACATTAGCTTGTGCGAGTGCATCTCTTCCTCGGCCAATGGAGCTGAGATGATAATCGGTAAGATGGATAGTTTCTTCAATAATGTTATCAAGTGTATTGTATAAAGCCTCAACACTTCCTTGCCCAGTAGCGGCTGTTTCAACTTTCGACCCGTCAGGAGCAATTAATGCCACTGTAGCTGTGGGCAAATTGGACGAACCGTATTGGACTTGAAAGGCATCTAATTTATATTTTTTAACGTCATCTGAATGCGTTTGAATTTCGGTTAAAATAGTGAACAAATCGTCATCAGTGACTTCTTTTTTTCGATCAGTTAGTCGTTTAAAGGCTGTGAAAGCTTCTTTAAGTTTATCTTCAGAAAGCTCATAACCCAGTTGTTTAATTTTGTCACTAAAAGCGTGTTTACCTGAATGCTTACCCATCACTAAGTTATTTGATTGAACGCCAACGAGTTCAGGTGTAATGATTTCATATGTTGATGCGTTTTTAAGGACGCCATCTTGGTGGATACCTGATTCATGAGCGAACGCATTTTGACCTACAACAGCTTTATTTCTTGGTACAGCCATCCCAGTTAAATTACTTACGAGATCACTCGTTCGTTTGACTTCTTTTAAAACTAAGTTGGTGGTGTAAGGATAAAAATCTTTACGAATCGTTAGAGCAACTGCCAATTCTTCCAGAGCAGCGTTTCCTGCACGTTCTCCAATGCCATTAATTGTGCCTTCCACTTGAGTAGCACCATTTTCAATCGCGGCTATCGTATTTGCCACCGCCATGCCTAGGTCATCGTGACAATGAGCTGATAGCGTGACATTGTCGATGTTTCGAACATTTTCTTTAATATATTTAAACATTTTTCCGTATTCAGCAGGGGTCGTATAACCTACAGTATCTGGTAAATTAATGACAGAGGCGCCAGCTGCAATAACTTTCTCTATAATTTTCACTAGAAAGTCTAAGTCCGAACGAGAAGCATCTTCTGCAGACCATTCAACTTTCGGAAAATTCTGACGAGAATACCTAACCATGTCCTCAGCAAGTTGGATCACTTGCTCTGGTGTCTTTTTCAATTTGTAAGTCATATGAATAGGGGAGGTGGCAAGGAACACATGTAGCCTTGGATCTGCCCCTTCTTTAAGAGCTTCCCACGCTGTATCAATATCTGATTTTTTTGCTCTTGCTAACCCGGTAACAGAAACGTTTTTTATTTGACGGGCTATTTGTCGAACCCCTTCAAAATCCCCTTGGGAGGAAGCAGGAAAGCCTGCTTCCATCACATCAATGCCTAATCGTTCAAGCTGTTTTGCTATTTCTAACTTCTCTAGCTGATTGAGGTTGACACCGGGAGATTGTTCGCCGTCTCGAAGGGTTGTGTCAAAAATGTTAACGTGAGCCATTGGAGACCACATCCTTTTTCTTGTTGGCTTTCTCCTTTACAAAAGGCATTAGTTCGCGAAGTTCACGTCCGACCTTTTCAATTTGATGTTCGTTTTCTCTCGCATTAATAGCGTTAAATTGAGGACGGTTAGCTTGATTTTCAAGGATCCATTCTTTAGCGAATTTACCAGATTGGATATCAGTCAAGACGTCTTTCATGCGGGCTTTCGTTTCTTCATTAACAACACGTGGCCCTGAAACGAAATCTCCCCATTGTGCTGTATCTGAAATCGAGTAACGCATGCCTTCAAGACCCCCTTCATATAGTAGGTCCACAATTAATTTTAGCTCGTGTAAGCACTCGAAGTAGGCAACCTCTGGTTGATAGCCAGCTTCAGTTAATGTTTCAAATCCGGCTTTAATTAAACTTGTTGCACCACCACAGAGAACGGCTTGCTCACCGAATAAGTCTGTCTCCGTTTCTTCTTGGAAAGAAGTTTCAAGAATGCCAGCACGTCCTGCACCGACTCCTTTAGCGTAAGCTAAGGCAATATCAGTGGCTTTACCAGAGTAATCTTGATAAATACCATACAATGCTGGTACACCGGCGCCTTCTTCAAATGTACGGCGAACGAGATGACCAGGCCCTTTAGGAGCTACTAGGAAAACATCCACGTTTTCTGGAGGGACAATTTGGCTAAAGTGAATATTAAAGCCGTGTGCGAATGCTAAAGCATTGCCTTCTTCTAAATAAGGTTTAATATGTTCTTCGTAAATTTTTGGTTGATGCTCATCTGGAAGAAGAATCATGATAACATCTGCCTGTTTGGCTGCATCAGCAACTGTTTCTACTTGAACACCATCTTCAACAGCTTGATCCCACGATTTTCCTTTTCTAAGACCTACGACGACATCAAATCCGCTTTCTTTAAGATTAAGAGCGTGAGCGTGCCCTTGAGAGCCGTAGCCAATGATGGCGATTTTTTTATTTTTCAATACCTCGTCTTGAATGTTGTTGTTGTAAAGTACTTTTGTCATTGTTTCGTCATCCTTCCATTTGTCTTTTTAGAATTTTTAGGCTTTAGCCCTTAAAAAGGCAGCGAGCCTTTTTCGCGTCTAACAAGCATATTTTTAAAAGTTATATTATTAAGTAGGGAAGAGTCCCTTACTTTAATATTGAATAGGAAGTGAATTCTGTCACTTGGGGTTGGTGTCCCCGAGCGAATGCTGTGAGTCCTGTTCGGGCAATGTCTTTAATGCCATATGGACGTAATAGCTCAATGAGCGCTTCAATTTTATCTGGTTTACCAGTCACTTGAATGGCTAAACTGTCTTTACTTACATCGATAATTGACGCTCTGAAAGGTTCAATAATGCCTTGAATTTCATTACGAAGCTGTGCATTGCTTACGACTTTGATAAGTGCTAGTTCTCTAGCTACGATCGCCTTATCAGAAAGGTCGGTTACTTTTAGGACATCTATCTGTTTATTAAGTTGTTTTGTTAATTGTTCTAGCTTTTGATGATCATCTACATGGACAACAAAGGTCATTTTCGAAATGCCTTCAGTTTCCGTTCTGCCGACTGAAATACTCTCAATATTGAATTGGCGCTTCTGCATAAGGCCCGTCACGCGATTTAAAACACCGCTTCTGTTTTGAACGACAGCCGTTATGATACGTTTCATGGTTTCACTCCTATCATTTCATGGATACCTTTTCCTGGTGGGACCATTGGATAGACATTCTCTTGCTGTAAAACACGACAATCCAAGAGTACTGGCCCGTTATAGTCCATAATTTCTTTAATGCTGTCGTTAAATTGCTTCTGTGTTTCAAATTTCATACCACGAATGTTATAACTTTCAGCTAGTTTCACAAAATCAGGTTGAACGCTGACAATGGATTCTGAATAGCGTTTATCATAAAAGGCTTCTTGCCATTGTCTTACCATACCTAGTGCCCCATTATTGACAATAATTATTTTTACAGGAAGTCCTCGTTCTTGGAGGACAGAAAGCTCTTGTAATGTCATTTGAAACCCACCATCACCAACGACGGCTACGACTGGCTCTTCTGGGGCAGCTAATTGAGCTCCGATGGCAGCAGGGAAGCCAAATCCCATCGTACCTAATCCACCTGATGTGACCCACTTATTTGGTTGTGCAAATGCGTAATATTGTGCTGTCCACATTTGATGCTGTCCTACATCCGTTGTGACGATGGCGTCACCATTAGTGGCATCATGGAGTGACTTAATTAACCATTGCGGAATCATATCCTCAGACGGGTTATTATACCAAAGCGGGTAACTAGCTTTGTTTTCTTTCAGCTGAGCCATCCAAGCACCGTGATCAGGCTTTTCATTCACTTGCTTTTTCAGTTCTTCTAATGCTGCTCGAGAATCGGATACAATAGGGATATGAGTCGTCACATTTTTACCAATCTCCGCAGGGTCAATATCAATATGAGCTACCGTTGCATTTGTAGCAAAGTGCTCAAGATTGCCTGTCAGCCTATCATCAAAACGAGCGCCTATATTTATAAGAAGGTCACATTCTGATATAGCCATATTTGACGTGTAAGTGCCATGCATACCTGCCATACCAAGGAATAGTTTGTGATCCCCTGGGAAAGCACCAAGGCCTAATAGAGTAGATGTAACAGGAAGCTCATATGCCTCAACAATGTCGAGCAATAGGTCTGAAGCTTTACCATGAATGACGCCTGCACCTGTAAGAATTAATGGTTTTTTTGATTTCTTCAACGCTTCAGTTAACTTTTTAATTTGTAGCGGGTTCGGTTTAATAGTCGGCTGGTATCCTGGTAAATGGAAATCTGATTCATCTACTTTCAAACACGGATTAGCTGAAATATCTTTCGGAATATCTACTACGACAGGTCCAGGACGTCCTGTCGAGGCGATGTGAAATGCCTCTTTAATGATCCGTGGAATGTCGTAGCTGGACTGGACTTGATAGTTATGCTTTGTAATTGGTGTTGTAATCCCCATTACGTCAGCCTCTTGGAAAGCATCTGTGCCTGTAACCGATGTGGCAACTTGACCAGTAATAATTACAAGTGGCAACGAGTCCATCATAGCATCCGCAATCCCTGTGATAAGGTTAGTGGCTCCCGGCCCCGATGTTGCTAAAACGACACCAGGTCGCCCAGATACTCTTGCGTATCCTTCTGCAGCATGAATGGCACCTTGTTCATGTCGTGTTAGGATGTGTTCGAAGTCACCATCTGAACGGTATAAAGCATCGTAAATTGGTAAGACAGCTCCTCCTGGGTATCCAAAAATCGTATCTACCTTTTGCTCAATTAATGAGTCAATCAAAATATCCGCACCAGTTTTTACTGCCGTCTTCGGCTGAGTTTTAGGTTTAGTTTCCACGTTCACCTATCATCCCTCCTGTAATCGATTATGATCGTTAAAGTTGTAGCAAAATCAATAGAAAAAGACCTTTTCCTCCGTGACCTTTTCACACCATGACATATACGGCATGTAGAAGGTTCAACGGGGAGAAAAGGCCTTTACATTTTCTCGGTACCACCCGGTTTTACAATATCCTCACAGATATTGACTCATGAAGCGGCTAAAGAGCAGCTCCTTTTGATAACAGGTATGTTCAATACCTGGTTAAGCCTACTAGACATCGTCGTTCAACAAAACACTCAGGGAAGATGTCGGATTAAGCTGTATTTCCGGGCTTTCAGCAACCCCGGCTCTCTGTGAATACAGACCCTTAACCCTTTTTTCCCGTCATCGCTTTAACGGTATTTAACTGTGGTATTCTCAACTGACGATCGCTTTTCCACTGGATGAGGTAGACTCATAACAGGCGACGCCATCAGTACGAACAACTTTTCTAAATTCATTGAGTAAATGAGTTGTAATTTTTCCAGGTTTACCATCGTGAATTTGACGTCCATCCACTTCAACGACAGCGATCACTTCTACTGCTGTTCCAGTAAGGAATACTTCATCAGCCACATAGACATCATGCCTTGTAAAAGGGGCTTCTTTCATATCATAGCCATGTTTATAAGCTAGGTCCATGATTGCATTGCGTGTAATTCCTTCCAATGCACCGAGGTAAACTGGCGGTGTATAAATGACATTATTTTTAACGATAAAAATATTATCAGCAGATCCTTCTGTTACGTACCCTTGATCATTTAACATGAGGGCTTCATCAACGCCAGCTTGATTTGCTTCAAGTTTAACAAGTATATTATTTAAATAGTTTAATGATTTAACTTGTGGACTTAAGACGTCAGGTCTATTTCGCCTGCTGGCAACTGAACCGACGCGCAAGCCTTTCTGGTATAGTTCTTTAGGGAAAAGAGCGAGTGCCTCAGCTATTACAATGACTTGAGGGTTTGAGCAAAAAGTAGGATCAAGCCCAAGATTTCCCGGTCCTCGTGAGACAACAACTCGGATATAAGCAGTGTCTAGTTTATTCTTCCGGATTGTGTCCACAATAATTCGTGTTAATTCCTCCTTGTCGTATGGAATATTTAACATAATTGATTGTGCAGATTCATAGAGACGTTGGAGGTGTTCATTGAGCTTGAACACATTGCCGCTGTAAACGCGAATTCCTTCAAAAACACCGTCCCCGTATAAAAAACCATGGTCATAAACAGAGATAACAGCATTTTCTTTTTTAACGAACTCGCCTCCGAGAAAAATCCACTGGCTACTCATACCGATCACTCCTTTCTTTAAGGTTTAGACGCTTTAATTCACTAAAAACTAAAAGAGAATATTAACCTTACGATCATTTTGTTTAATGGAGGAGAGAAGCAAGAACACGACTCTCTATTAAGAAGTTAAAATGATCAAAGGTTATGAATAAAATTTTAGTTGTCATAAGGGCGATTTTTAAGAATTAATATTAGTAAATAAATATGATATTGACGCCAATATTACAGCCAAAAACGGGTAAGGTCAACAGGTATTTGTGAAAAATTCTAACATTTCAAAACTATCACACATATAGAAAGCGCTTTCTGTCTAGTGGTTGTCACTAAAAAATTAAATTTTCTGATAAATTGTAAATTTTTTTAAAGCGCTTTCATTTAAGGCGTGTATCGCGCTGATTTTCTAGCCTTGTCTGAAGTTTTCTCATCATTTTAGAAGTTTTTACATAAGTTGTATTAATTGACCGTAGAAGGAGGTAGACATATATGACGGACAATGAGGCGTTGACAAATGCCATTAATGAAATTACAGATATTGCAAAAGGATTCGGACTTGATTTTTATCCAATGCGCTATGAAGTGTGTCCAGCGGAAATTATATATACGTTTGGGGCCTATGGTATGCCTACACGATTTAACCACTGGAGTTTTGGGAAAACAAAACTTCATGAATATGAAGTCAATTCACGAAGTTCCACTTAATATCAATTTCTCCATGCTTCTTTAAAACCACCTTATCAATGACGGTTCGGAGTAACAAACTCTTTTCCTCTTCCTCTATATAATCCCATGACTCATGTATTTTTTTGATCATCCTAATAACAGACTCGTTAGACACTGGGGCAGGGGAGTCGAGCGATAAATCATCTATCTGTGTTTGTATACGTTCTCGTTCCTCTTCAAGTTTCGTAATTCGTCCACTAACAAACGATGCCTTGATTTCGCCAATTTGAATAGCTTCATACA
Organism: Salipaludibacillus agaradhaerens; assembly: GCF_002019735.1. NCBI lineage: Bacteria > Bacillati > Bacillota > Bacilli > Caryophanales > Bacillaceae > Salipaludibacillus > Salipaludibacillus agaradhaerens. The sequence goes on along the minus strand of NZ_KV917378.1, from coordinate 1,273,466 downwards.
AGTTTTCTAATCCCACGACAGTTTCTTTTAACTTTTCATTTAATTCATTTATCAAACCGGATTGATCTTCATGGGGAGTAGATGACTTTTCTATCTCTTTTTTAACTAACTCATCATCTAATGCTAAGTCCTTGATCCTCTTAATAACTTTATCTTCTATCATTTGGCGGCGGTGATAGCCAACCCAACATTTATCATTAGTTGTATCTTTGGCTCTTACATGTTGATCTTTGCACGTATAAAAATGATAGTAGCCACCTTCAGCATATTTACTTTTACGTTTAACATTAACCACGTTACCACCACAAATGCCACATTTCATTAATCCTGTCAGCAAAAACTTTCCTTTTTGAAATCTAGTGGTACGCCTTTTTTCATATTCACGTTGTACGGCCTCAAAAGTGGCAGTGTCAATGATCGCCTCGTGATTTCCGTCCACTAGTTGTTCTTTGTTTTGCAGCTTACCTGTGTACAAAACACGAGTAAGGATATCACGTACAGTAGAGTGATTTAAAACTCGTTCATTTGTTCTACTCTCAGCCCATTCAGCGATCTCTAAACGGGAGGCGCCTTTTAAATACATGGCGTACATATGCTTTACAATGCGAGCTTGTTCGTGGTTTACGGTTAATTCTTGCTTTTCCTTATCCCAATTATAACCGTATGGTATTCGACCTCCATACCACATACCTTTTGATGTCCTTGCCCGTCTACCTGCTGTCATGCGCTCAATGATCATATCTCTTTCTAACTGAGCAAATACGGCCAGTATCCCGATCATGGCTTTGCCAAGTGGGGTAGACGTGTCAAATGGCTCCGTAGCACTTTTAAAAACGCAATCGTTTTTCTCAAAGACATCTTCTAATAGATATAACACGTCTTGTTGTCGTCTGCTAAGTCGATCTAGCTTGTAAACAATCACAGCATCAACCCGTTTTTCTTCTACATGACTAACCATTCTTTTTAATGCGGGCCTGTTTAAATTTGTCCCGGTGTAGCCATCGTCAATATAAAGACTATAATCATCCCAACCTTGAGACGTACAAAAAGCAATAAGGCGTTCTTTTTGGTTGTCGATTGAGTGTCCAGACTTAACTTGTTCATCGGTCGATACACGTACATAAATAGCTATTTTCATTAGTCTTCCTCCAGATGTTCTTTTGCCAAATCTACAAAACTATCAAAGCGGCCATACTCTTTACCGTTAATCAACTTTACTTTGTCAAAGGTCGGTATCCTGTATGTGCCGTTGGCAAGTCTTTTGGGGCATGCGTCGCTTAATTTTACCCACACCTCCATTTTAGCTATATACATAGTATCTCTCCTTATCCTTATAAAAGTGGTTACTTAAATACATGTCTAGCCTTTTAGATGCAAAAGGATGATCAACATTAAACATATTTACAATATCATATGCATTATGAATAGTAAGCTTGTCCAACATAAAAGTAGGTACACAAAAATGATAAGCAAAGTTATTAGCCTGCCACTCTTGTAACTCGATAAATAGAGGATTTAAAATCGCTTGAGACCCACAGTGCCTTAGATAATGACCAACTTCATGGCCAAAATCCATCCATTGCTGTTTTTGAGATCCTTTAGATAACAAAACTTCGTTATTAAATCTAAATGGGTGTTCTTTATATTGAATTTTGACACCTATTTTGTTTGCTATAGTATGCATATCTAAGTCAGTAGGATTTTTAACTCCAATAGATTTAAATAGTTTATTTATATAATCTTCTACATGTGTATACAAACTATAACCCCCTCTTGTTAGTAGAATGTATGTTCGGTTTTTTGTTTGAAAAATTTGGTGCACTGGTGTACACCTTTATGATTCTAACAACTGTTTCTTTTTGTGGTTGTATTCTTCCTCTGTAATTGCTCCTGCATCTAATAAATTCTTGTATTTCATTATATCATCAGCAGCATTATTATCTGATTTTGGTTTGGCTAAATCTTTTGTTTGATTGCAGATTAATTGTAATATAGACATACATTCTTGTGCCTGGTCATATGCAGATTTATATGCGTCGCTTTTGGTTTTAGTTTTATGTTCGATAAAAGTGATATAAACAATAGGGGCTTCCATGTTATTAATTGTGATTTTAGCTTTCAAGCTATTGCAAAATTCTTTATTTTTTCTAGTTACTGCACCTACAATGGCTCCTGCACCACCGAATAAAGCGCCGCCCACGAAAGCTCTTCCGAGTCCGCCACTTGCAACAGAATTGCCATCTTCCAATAATTCGAAGTCTGCTATATCGTTATAATCATACACCTGTTCAATCAATCCGTGTTTGTCATAAATCGCCCATTTATTACGTTCTTCGTCGATAGCTAATTGATTATATATTTTTTTAGTTGGTGAGAAATTTTCTGAAAGTTTCTCTGATTCTTTTTTCTTTTCTTTTAACTCTTTCTCATTTTGATCTATTTGTAGATCAATGCCTTTTAAGATGCCAAATGTCGCTAAGAAAACTGCTCCAGAAATCCCAAACCACCATGCGAATTCTTCTAAAAAGAATAGCAGTACTTGAGATTGAAAACCGTCTTGAAAATATCTTATAAATTCGTAATACATAAACATGAAAAGATCAGTAAAAATCAGATTAACTATGAGCACAGGAATCAAACTTATTATCGTAATTCTTTTGTTAATCGACTTCTTCTCTTGCTTAACGTTTTCTTTTTCCTCCATTGTTAATCTCGCCTCCTTTTAATCGTCCTTTTTTTGACTCATTTTAAATTTTATATATTCATAAACTTCCTTCATATCCTCAGCGCTTAACGACTCCATATCTTTAAACATCAAGTCTATGTCAGGAAATTCTTTAGCGATTTTGCTTTTATAGTAATCAAAACTTTTCTCATCATCCTCAGCTGTTAACTCTGGGTGATCGCTACGACCTAATAAATAATCAGTCGTGACATCAAAGTAGTCAGCTAAACGCCTTAAATTATCGGTGTCTGGACTTCTGTCACCACTTTCGTAACCAGAAATGGACACTTTGGAAACATTTATAATTTTACCTAGCTCTTCTTGAGTTAGTTTTTTATTTTGTCTGAGTATCTTTAATCTCTTACCATCCATTTCAAATTCTCCTTTAGAAATTGCATAATATCTCCATTATAAGTTAACAATATGTTAATTTAAACAAAGTTAACTAAAAAGAAACTTTTTTATAAAAACCTATTGACAGTTAACTTATGGTGAACTAAACTGTAGTTAACATCAAGTTAACACGAAAGGATGTGAAACAATGGCTTTAGATAAGTTGAAACAAATAAGAGTGCAAGAACGGCTTACTTGCCAACAAGTCGCTGACCGTATTGGAGTCTCGAAAGAACATTATTGGATGATCGAGAACGGAAAACGTAGACTAAGTTACGATCTAGCTGTAAAGATTGCCAATGTATTTAAAGCAAGCCCTGATTATATTTTTTTGGATAGTAAGTTAACTACAAGTGAACAAAAAAGACAGGAGGTGATCTAATGCCGAATCCTCAACCAGTTTTTGAACGATACCACTGGCTCAAGCAAAAGAAAAAGAATTTCACTCTCACGAGAGATGAGAGACGGGATCTGAAAGAATGCGAACAATTCTTGAAGATCTACAACAGGAAACTCGGTCTGCTAGAAACATTTTTCTACATGGCCTACTCAACAGAAGACTATGAGTGGCTACATGAAATAAATAACGAAACAGACAAGCTGAAAGGAGAATTGACATGAATCAATTACAAGTTTTTGAGCATAACGGAAAGTTAGTTGCTGATAGTCGAGACGTGGCAGAAATGACAGGCAAAGAGCATTCACATTTATTAAGAGATATTAACAATTACAACCAAATATTAGGAAAATCCAATTTTGGATTATCTGATTTTTTCATTGAGAGTTATTACAGTTCTGGAACTCGAAACTATAAACATTACCTTTTAACAAAAAAAGGATGTGACATGGTAGCTAACAAGATGACAGGGCAAAAGGGGGTCTTGTTCACAGCTGCTTACGTTACCAAATTTGAAGAAATGGAACGAGAAATCAATCAACCTTATAAACTGCCTAAAAACTACAAAGAAGCACTGCTTCAATTAGTTGAGAAAGAAGAAGAAAATGAAAAGCTCTCAATTGAAAATCAAAAGATGAAACCTTATGCGGAATACGCAAAGAAAATCCTATCTAATCCAGGCTTAGTCTCTGTTTCATCTATTGCAAAAGATTACGGCATGACAGCGCAACAATTGAATAAAAAACTTCATGAGTTAGGCGTTCAATACAAACGCGGTGAGCAATGGTTCCTATATCGTAAACACGACGGTAAAGGGTATGTCCACTCACACACTTTTGAATACAAACATAGAGATGGCACACGTGATGTTAATCCCACAACAAAGTGGACACAAAAAGGACGGTTATTTATCTACAGCTTACTTAAAGATAACGATATTTTACCGGAGATCGAAAAGCATGACGTTTATCAGGTTGTATAACCGCAATTTCTTTTAAAAAAACAAGGGTAGTCCCACTCAAGAGCAAGCATAGCATCAACTAAGGGAGGGAGTTTTATGACACAACCAAGATCACCACACATTAACCAGTTTTCCAAAGAAGCGCAGGAAATAGTCTACAAGATTGTAGCGAAAGCGCTAATCAGGAAAGCTAAAGCAGAGCAAGAACAGAAAGAACAGCAGGAACAACAAAAGAAAGGAAAGGTAGCTCAGTAAGAGTTACCTTGTCGGACAAGCCTTCCTGACAATTGATATGACCTAGGAGGGGTAATCAATCTATTTACATTATAAAGCTATTAATCTAGTAAATGGTTTCCGAGTCGGAAAGGTTTCCTATTTGGAAACTTGAAAAGGGGGTGAAGCAGTTGGATTGGGGAGCTGTATTGAAAACAGCTCGGAAACGTGAAGGACTAACACAAGACGAATTAGCAGATAAACTTCACTTAACTAAAAGCTGTATTTCTAAATTTGAACACAATGTAAAAGAAGCTAAGATATCAACGTTTATCAATTGGATGAAACATACTAATGCTCAAGATTTACTCATCGCAGCCATGTTGCAGATCGATCCCGGACAAGTAACACAAATCCTAGAGCTTATCGGTCAGTATGTCACGTTTATCAAACTATTTTAGGAGGAGATCACATGTACCATTATCGCTGTTATGTAGAGGTTAATAGAGAAAGTGTTCCGGTTTATATCTCTAGCGCCAAAGAACTTAATAACGAGGAAATCGGTGAAAAAGCGATTCAAACGTTTATCGACTCAGCTAAAACGCATGATCAATCTTTTGTTGCAAGTGAGTTGGTCCCGTTAGGGTTTGTGAGAGTATGAGGTACTCACGAAGAGAGTTAGCAGGATACATTGTATTGACGCTTGTGTGTCTCTTGCAAGCTATCTATTATCTACAATTTGCACCGTTAGGGAGGTAACGACAGTGACCAAATATGAAAAGCTTTGCCGTATACAGGCACTTAGACAACAGATGGAACAAATTGAAACCAAGATTAATGATGTAATAGATGAAATGTTAGAAATCGAAGAAGCGGCTGTTTATGAATCAGAACAAGAAGCGATTAACGAAGAAGAAAAAGAGCGTGCGGAGGATAAAGAAAAATCCGACCAGACCGCCATCTGATCGGACAATTAAAAACATAACTTAGTTACATTATATGCGATTTTCGCAAATTTTACAACGGAGGGTTAACTATCTATGAGTATCTTTAAAATTATCGAACGAAAAGAAACTACTGTCGAAACGGAGATTGAAGCAAAGACAGCCGGTGAAGCCATGATGAATTACCGTAATCATGCAAGAAAAGAAAAATCGTTAATATCTCAAAAAACGCTCTCTGAGAACATAAAAACGATCGTTTCAGAGGAGGGAAAAAATAAATGAAAACCTTAAAACTCATATCCTTAGAGCTTAAAAATTTTAAAGGCGTTAAGTCATTTACTTTAAATGCGGATGGAGAAGACATCCGAGGGTTCGGCGATAATGCCACAGGTAAGAGCACCTTGTTTGATGCCATGACATGGCTCTTATTTGATAAAGACAGTCACAACAAAAAAGACTTTGGAATCAAGACTTTGGACGAGGCAGGAAACGAAATTCACGGACTAGATCACGAAGTTTCCGGAGTCTTTCTTGTAGATGATCAGCCCTTAACACTCAAAAAAACTTACAAAGAGAAATGGACCAAGAAGCGTGGTTCAGCGCACAAAGAATTTACTAGCCACAGTGTTGACTACCATATCGATGATGTTCCTATTGGGACTAAAAAAGAATTTGATGAAAAAGTAAAAAGCATTGTGGACGAAAACGCTTTTAAACTCCTGACGAATCCTGCATATTTTAACGAACAAATGAGCTGGAAAGATCGCCGTAAAGTCTTGCTAGAGGTATGCGGTGATGTATCAGAGAAGGACGTTATTGCATCTGATAAGAAACTATCAAAGCTCTCTGATCTGCTTAGTAATAAGTCTATTGAAGATGTAAAAAAGATGGTCGCAGAACAAAAGAAAGAGATCAACAAGCAGCTGGACATGATACCGGTTAGGATCGATGAAAGTAAGCATAATCTTCCTGACGTTTCAGGGCTTAACGAATCACAATTAAATACTAACTTAAAAAATTACGAGGAAAAAATACAAGCTAAAGAAGATGAAATATCCCGTATCCGTAACGGCTCAGAAGTGACGGAGAAACAAAAAGAACACGCACAGCTGCAAAGCGATCTTATCACAATTAAAAATGAACATAACTCAGAAACACAGTCAGTGGTTGCCGCCAAAGAAAAAGAGTTTTATGAGGTTAAAAGTCTAAGGGACGACATGGAATTTCAAATCATGGCCGTTGAGCGTCAAATGAAATCCAAAGCATCACAGGTTGATGAATTGACAGCTGAAAAAGAACGCTTGCTCAAAAAATATCATGAAGTAAACGGTCGAGAGTTTGAACATAAGCATGATGAAAACTGTCCGACATGCGGTCAAGATTTACCGCCAGAACAAATTAATGAAGCTCATGAGAAGGCACTTGCTGCATTTAATGCCGAAAAATCAGAACAACTAGAAAGCATTAAAACAAAAGGGTTAGACCTTAAGCAGCAGGTCGAAAAGTTGCAAGAGGAAAGCAAAAAACTAGCTGAAAGTATCCCTACTAAAAAAGATCAATTAAACCACTATGAATCTCAGTTGCAAGATTTACAGAGTGAGATATCTGCTTTAAAAAATAGCACAACAAGCATTGAAGAGAACGAGACATACAAAGCAAAACAAGCAGAAATTGAGCAAGTTAAAACGGACATCGAAGAGCTTAAGACATCTGTTAACAAGAAGATCGAACAGGCACAAAGTGAGCTGTCAGAAATCAAAGATAGTAAGCGAGAAGTTGAACAAGATTTAACAAAAATCGCACAACACAAACAATCAGAAGAACGAATAAAAGAACTTTCAGAGCAAGAGCGCAATCTAGCAAAAAAATATGAAGAGCTGGAAGAACAACTCTATCTCACAGAAGAGTTTACACGTCAAAAGGTTTCACTTTTAGAGGACAAGATCAACAGCAAGTTTAAATATGCACGGTTTAAGCTCTTTGAAAACCAGATTAACGATGGACTAAAAGAAACGTGCGAGACGCTTTACGAAGGCGTGCCATACGGTAAAGGTCTCAACACTGGTCATCGCATTATCGTTGGACTGGACATCATTCAGACACTCTCTGAGCATTACGGATTTCAAGCGCCAATCTTTATAGACAACGCTGAATCAGTGACCAAGCTACCTGATATGGATGCACAGTTGATTAGTTTAATTGTATCTGAGTCAGATAAGAAGCTAAGAATCGAGCAAGTAACGCAGAAGGAGGCGGTTTAAATGGAACGTAAAGTCATCGTATTAGAATTATCAAATGTTACTGATGAGCAAGTACAAACAGATTTAGGAGAAGCTTTCTCCAATTTTTGTTCAAAAAACAAAGGGTCTGGTATTACCGCAAGCGTTTTATCAGATGAGTGTGGAAATAAAGTCAAAAAACTGATAAACGGGGAGGCGTAATCAATGCCAGAACAAACACAACAATTTAACACGCGATTAGCTAAAATAAACAACACTTATGCACCGATGATAGAACGTCAATTAACTGGTAACGGAATCGATATGGACGATTATTCAAAGCAATGTGTTGTTAATGCAATAACTAGCATTAACCAAGCTCTTGATCAAAAAGGGATTGATTGGACAGACCCTCAGCTTGATCAAAACAATTTAACTGAAATATTGCTTAATGTCGCTTCCCTAAAATTGAATGCGGCTGCTAGTCCAAGAGAAGTTTATTTTCAGACTAGGAATGTGAAGGTTAAAGGTGTTGATGGCAACGGAAATTCTATAGATGTATGGAAAAAACAAATTGAAATGGGAATTGAAGGGGACGGGAATGACGCGATCCTCTCCCGGTTCGGTCGTAATGTTGATCGTGTTTCCCAGATATGGCTTGTAAGAGAAGAAGATGAATTCACTTACCCGACATTTACAGGACTTGAAATGCAGCCGCCGAAGTGGACGCCAACAGGAAAAGGCAAGGTTATCAGAGTTGTATATCCCATCATTAAGACTGATCAGACAGTTGAATATCACATTTCAGAGCGTGAAGATGTCATACGTAATTTAATTGCTCATATCAACAACAATCTCATGAATGAAACATTCGGCATTGCCGAGAGCCGGTTTAAAGCTACAGCAAAGCAAAAAAAAGAAATTGCAGCAAAGAAATCGGAAGTGTTGAACAAAGTGAAAGATATGTCACTTGATGAAGCGTTAGATGATCCAGAAACGCAAAAGCATATTAGTCCTGCTTGGAAAGACCCTCAAAGTAGAGAATCTATGATCATCAGGAAGATGCGTAATAACGTTGCTAAAAAGATTCCAAAAGACTTCTCGAACTCCTTCGTTTCCATGCAATACGAAAAGACGACTGATGAAACTTATAAGCAAGTTAAACAGGAAATTGAAGATAATGCTAATCAAGAGTTTATTGACGTTGAACCTATCGAAGGGGAAGAGCACTCGCAAACAACTGAACCTGAACTAGAAGAGAAAGAGCCCGAACCAGAACCACAGTTAGAACCTCAGCAGGAAAGCAAGCACCAGAAAGAATATGATCTCTTTGAACAATCACAGCAGAAAGCGGCAGACGACGGAGACCCATTCTAATGATTGAGATCAAAACACTAGCTTCGGGATCAAAGGGCAACTGCTATCACATCACTGATGGCAGTACCGCCCTCTTGATCGAGGCAGGTATATCGTTTAAGGAGATTCGTAGAAAGCTAGACTTTCAGACGTCTAATATTGCCGGATGCTTGGTGTCACATGAGCATCAAGACCATTGTAAGGCTGTCTCAGATGTTATGCGAGCTGGAATAGACGTTTATATGTCAGAGGGAACAGCGAGTGAAATAAACGCCACAGGACACCGTGTGCAGCTTGTTAAATCAAAACAATCATTCAGGCTCGGTACATGGACCGTATTGCCGTTTGATGTGCATCATGATGTGTCAGAGCCATTAGGTTTTTTACTCGCCAATCAAGCAAGGGACAAGTTGTTATTTGCCTCTGATACCTACTACATCAAATACAAGTTTAAAGGACTTACTCATCTGCTATTAGAGTGTAATTACAGCCTAGACATCCTTAATGAAAATATTGAAATTGGACGGGTCCACAAAGCTATGAAAAAGAGACTATTACGCTCTCATTTCAGTCTTGAGAACGTGAAAGAGTTTTTAAGAGCTAACGACTTGAGCCGAGTTCAAGAGATTCACTTACTACATTTATCAGACACTAACAGTGATGAAGCTAGATTCAAGCGAGAGATCCAAGAGCTCACTGGAAAGCTGGTGTATGTCTCATGAGGCAAACAATCCATATACCGGAATACTACGTCTTTGTAGCAAAAAACAGCAGCGATCCTAAACGAGCCTACGAAAGCATGATAGCAGCTTACTTGGAGCACAATTATCCAGGCTATAAATTTATAAATTATTATCAGCGTACAGCTGAGATTGAAAAAATAAACGGAGGGATCATTTAATGAGCGATATTAATTTTATTCATTCAGATAAATATTCAAAAGCTATTGAGTTGTCAAAGAAGTTTGTAGCGAAGGTAACGACGAGACCGATCTTGTTGTTTGTCGAACATAGAAAAGATGGCTCTATCATTGCCACTGATTCAAGCAAAGCCTTAATTGTAGAAAATTTGCATGGGTTTGACCAAGATTATCTGATAAATCCTAACACATTAGAATTTGCAACAGGAAAATTCCCAGATATCTTCAGGTCAATAGGTGGTGAGAATTACAAACACGTTATTACTCTTGATAGAGAGCAAATTAAGGTTTGGCTTCAGATGCACAGATCAATGAATCAAATGTTCAAAATGCTTAAATCCAAAAGGCATAAGATTGTAAATGTGACTATTGATGAAAAAAAGCGGATCAATTTCAACATTCGCCACCACGAAAATGAATTAGATTACAGGCTCCCAACTACCGAAATATCAGGAAGCATGGAAACTATTTCTTACGATAACGAACGGATGAGAGACGCCCTTGAAGTTCACGAAAAACTAGAGTCCGAGAAGGTTTTCATAAAATTCACAGGAATATTGTCGCCTTTTGTTCTGACAAACGATGAAGACGTATCGGTTTATGTGTCTCCGATTAGAACTTACTAAATACCAGGGGTGAGTTATATGAAAAAGCCAACCAGAGTACAAAAAGAGGCGATTAACTGGGTGGGATTAAATGTCGAATATTGGCACATAAAAAAGGTCCATCCTGACTCACTGGTGATTAAGCATCGGTGGGTTGGGAGGGAGAAAGAAATACCGTTATAAGGGGTCGATCTCATGAAAGGCGCATTCCAAATAAGTAGAGAGATTTTTCAAAATGACATATGGAACGACCCCGTTAAGTTTAGAATCTTTTTCTACATTATCGGGAATGCGGTCTTTTCGCATGATGGAATAGAACATGCCGGAATGCATTTGCAAAGGGGGCAGTTCCTAAGGTCATTAAGAAATTTACAGGATGATTTAAGTTACAGAGAAGGCCGAGGAAACTCGCTTAAAAAGTACCCTCTTACCACAATTCAAAGGAAACTTAAATCATTAGTAAAAGATGGTCAAATAACAATGAAAAGAACAGAATATGGAACACTCTTCACAGTGGTTAACTATGCGACATATCAGTCTTTTGAGCACTATAAAAAAGAGTCAGTGGAACAGAAACGGAACAGTGATGGAACAGTGACGGAACAGCGATGGAACAATAATAAGAATGTAAAAGAATGTAGTAATAAAGAAAAAGAAATAAGTAGTAGTAGAGGATCAGAAAATCCCTTTGAATTTTATCAACAAAATATTGGTGTCTTAAAACCTCATGTCTCTGAATCTATTGGTTTGTGGTGTGATGATCTGTCAGATGAAATTGTTATAGCGGCTTTAAAGATCACAGTTAAAAACAATGCTAACTCATTTTCTTATACAGAATCTATTTTAAGAGAGTGGGCTAACAGTGGTTTAAAAACCGTTGAGGATATTCGGGCTTATGAGATGGATAAAAAGGACAAGAAGCAAAAACAGAATCAAAAGCAAAACAAGCCACAGTCCATACCAACATGGAAGCAAGCGCAAGAAGTACCAAAGCCTAAATGGATGGATAATAACCAGACTCATGAAGACTTTGAAGATAAAGAATTGCAGGCGGCAAAAGAAGAAGCTGCCAAAGTTAAGGCACTGTTAGAAGAGAAACGTAAAAAACGTAGCGGATAGGAGGCATCATGAAACAACTTGAGCTATTTACTGATACAGAAAAAAAGCGAGTTTTAGATGCTTGTTGCGGTAGTCGTATGTTTTGGTTTGATAAACATAATGAGGATGCAGTCTACATGGATAACCGAGAACTTACAACAACTCTGTGTGATGGGAGAACATTAGAAGTTAAGCCTGATATAATTGCTGATTTTACAAACATCCCTTTTGATGATGAAACATTTTACATGGTGGTCTTTGATCCTCCTCACTTACTCAAAGCAGGAGATGAGTCGTGGCTAGCATTAAAGTACGGGAAGTTGAACGAGAATTGGAAGGATGAAATTAGAGAAGGGTTTAATGAATGCATGCGTGTTTTAAAACCAAACGGAACACTCATCTTCAAGTGGAATGAGGACCAGGTCAAAACTAGCGAAGTTGTAAAAGTAATTGGCCAAAAGCCTTTAATCGGCAATAGAAGAGCTAAAACACACTGGATGGTTTACCTTAAATGACTTTAATGATGAGGAGAGATTGTATGTATCTTAGAAAACTAGCTGAAAGAGAACAAATGCTAAGAGAACTCGAAGCCATGAATTATTTTGACGCAAGGGATGGACGACCTCTAAAGGAATTGAGTTATCAGGAGTTGCAAGGGGAGTACGTCAGGCTGCCGGAGCTGGCGGAAGTTAATGGACGATAGACTTAAACAGTGAAACAAGAAAGATGGTGTAAAAGTGGATGTTTTAACAGATAAAAAAGTCACTACAAGGAAAAATCATCAATGTCATGGTTGTGGTTATTCTTATCCAGCTAAAACAGAAATGCGTTATACAACTTCCGTAGATGGTGGAGATATATCAAGTGCCTACTGGTGTAAAACTTGCGATGAAGTAATCAATAAAACTTATGACTATGTTGATTTACAAAATGGTATTGGATTTGGAGAAGTTAAAGATTGGGATATCCCTTATTGGGAAAGTGTCAATTTGAAGTATCAATAATTGGTGTAGAGTACGTCAAAACACCACAACCAAATACAAGGAGGAATATTAAGTGGATAAAACAATTGAAAAACTTAAAGAAGAAGCTCGTAATTCGTGGAGTGGCGAAACTGGAGAACAAAGAGCAAAGGATCTTGAAATGTATTTAAAAGGTAAGTTAGCTGAATACTCAAATGCTTTAGATATTCCGCAAGAAGAAATACTGAAATCATGGGAAGAAGATAGAACATATAGTGCCATAAATTACTATCAAGAAGCTAACCAACCAACAATAAAAGGTGATAAAGTTAGAGTTTTTGAGACTGTCGATGAAATGCTACAAGCAATCGGAGAAATGGAATTTCGTTGTCCTTCTTGTAATGGTGTTTCAACCAATCCTTACAAATGTAACAGTGGTGATGAAATGTCAAAAGGGAAAATGTGTGATTGGAATGTAGGTGGTCTTTTCGGAGATTTAGGAGAAGGGACTTTCATTTTCATAAAAGACAAATTAAAAGGTGAAACGATATTTACTCCTATATCTTGGGAAAAGGTTACTTCCTAGTACAAGCAAACACAATAAAGAAGGAGCCAATCATCATGACATGCCCTAAATGCAACGGTGCTGGTTTTATATATAAACAATGGTCACTAAAAGGCGAGGCTTTTAATACTAAAGTAGATTGCGAGTGTAGCGACGGCGACGGAATAAAAGAGGATCAGATGAATGCATTTTTAGATTTTTTAAAGGAGATACAATAATGCGCTTATCATTTGGTGACATATTAATTAACCACTGGGCCAGTGACACAAATCCCCAAAAGGTCGGTGTGTTTATTAGACGAAAAAGAAAAACTATCTGTTTAACAGATATGAAGGGATCTTTTTGGGAGCAATACAGTGATGCTTTAGAAAGCGGCATGCTCGAAAAGGTTGGAAATGTAGTAGATAAAAGCGCTAAAAAACTATCTGAATATCTTAGCGACAGTAAACAGAAGGAGGATCAAGATGACCCAAGCTCTTAAAGCAAACGAGCCGGTTGTGATTTTGGAGGAATTAGACTTCCTGTTTAAACGCTCAGAATTAGCCGAGATTCATTCTTTATGGAATGAAGGGTTCTCAATCACAGATATAGCAAAACGTTTAAAAAGAGACAAGAATGAGCTGTTTCTGGCGGTGTTTCATTTAAGCATGTCGAACAATAGCAAAAAAGATAACAATATCAAGATTAAAATGTCGCAGGTGATAGGAGGTCTATCGTGATCAAACTGAATTTAGATGAATTATTCGCAATGCAAAAAGAGTTAGATGCGGACATAGTTAAAAGAAAAGGATTAGAGGGGCAGGATTTATTAACTAAGAAAATACTAGCTTTACAAGTAGAGTTAGGGGAGCTTGCAAACGAGTGGAGAGGATTTAAGTTTTGGAGTGAGTACCAGGAACCAAGAACTAATCATTTAAATAATCCTTCAGCGGTCATTTTTGGAGCTGAACCAAAGTATAAAAACCCACTACTTGAAGAATACGTTGACTGTCTACACTTTATTTTGAGTATTGGATTGCATTTAGAAATGGACAAATTCCCTGAAGTTGAACTAGATATTTATTTCAAAGCAAATGATGTTTTGGGTTTATTTTCTGGATGTTTTGCAGGAATAGCAGAAGTCGATGTTTGTTTAGGACACCGTGACCATAATCTAGATTATGCCTATGAGTATACACTACAAGCGTTTATTCGCCTTGGTGAAAAATTAGGATTTACGTGGGAAGAGATCGAGCAAGCGTACAAAGAGAAAAACAAAGTTAACTTTGAACGTCAAGCGAATGGATATTAGGGAGGGGTAATGATGCAAAAGCATACAGAGTGCAGTAGATGCGGGCGAAAACTCAAAGACAAAAAGAGTGTCGAGCGCGGATATGGGGCTGTTTGCTGGACTAAAATACAACAGGATCCGGACTTAATTTACTTTGCTAAGTTGTCAGAGAGAGAAGAGGAGATATACTCATGATCCAGTTTACAATACCAGGTACACTGCCTAGCACTAATGAAATTATAGCTGCCAGTAAAAAGCACCACATGGAATATGCACAGATGAAACGGACATTCACACAGCTGGTTATGCTTCACGCTCGTAAACTACCTAAGATTGAAGCGGCAGACTTTGAGATTACATGGTATTGCAAAGATAAACGTAAAGACAAAGACAATATCATCGGGGGTCAGAAATTCATTTTTGACGGCCTCGTGGGCGCTGGAAAACTAACAAATGATGGGTGGTCACAGATCGGCGATATTACACATGGATTTGAGGTTGACAAACAAAAACCTAGAGTATTGGTGAAGATTAAAGCACTTACGGGGGTGACAGTGTGAAGGAGTTTGCTGTCAAGGAGATCAAAGAGATTATTCGGTCCCCATCTAGTTTACATAGTGACACAGTGGTCTACTATGTGCCTATATCGGAAATTGACGAGAAATATCCTCGCTTAAAAAGGACTCGCAGACAGCTAGAGATAGATAATCAAAATCATAAAGGCGCTGCTATACACGCTCAGATGCTAAAAAACAGCGGTTGGTGGGTTTAAACAAGAAAAGCCGCCCCTCTCAGGGCGACAGTAGATCATCCTCATATGTATTATAGCATGAAATGCCTTGGGAGGGGTCATCATGACAAAAAAAGAAATAGAGGAAACTCTAAAAGACTACCACTGGATGATCAATAGCATCAAGATAATCAGAGAGTCCATGGAAGATGCTGGTGAAGGTTTGACGGCTCAATATGGCGATGAGTCTGGACAACCAAAGCCACAAGGCGGCACCCAGAGTGATCCGGTTTATCAAGAGGTCAGGAGAAGAGAGAAGCGGTGGCGGATTGTTCACAAGTACGAGAAAAAAATAAAAGTGATTCAATCCAGGATGCATCTCGTTAAAAATCAAAGGGAAGGTGAGGTTTTACATTGGCTTTTGGAAGGTAAAAGCATGACTTGGATAGGCAAACATATGGGATTATCAGATAAACATATAAGCAGATTAAGAGACAACATCACGGCGAGAATGTCGGATATGTCGGAAATGTCAGAGATGTCGGCAAAAATGACAAAAGAAAAAGCTTGTGTGTAGAATGGAAGGAAGGACGGGGAGGTCAAATACCCCCGTTCTTTCAACCTATAAAGGGAAAAAAGATAGAATTAAGTAACTCTTTAAGCATTGTGACACTCCTTATATAAAAATTAGGTCTATTATAACAGGAATTCCCCTCTTTTTGTCGAATTAGTAGGGAGGAGGGAGGTGAGAATTTTGGAAATGAAAATGGATCTTATAAAAGACATACTGATTTACTTAGAAGAAAATGGTCGTCCTGGGGAACTGATACGAGGATTAGATCTAGAAGGTTATTCTAGTGAAGAAATATCTTATCACATTAAGCTGATGCACGAATGTGAATTAGTAGAAGCGAGGGACTCAGGCATAGACCAAGTGTTCTTATGGTATGTAGGGGATATAAGATGTAAGGGGCATGAGTTTTTAAATGCTATTAGAAATGAAAGTATATGGAATAAACTAAAAAACAAGCTAAAAGAAGAGGG
This sequence comes from Salipaludibacillus agaradhaerens, assembly GCF_002019735.1. Classification (NCBI taxonomy): domain Bacteria; kingdom Bacillati; phylum Bacillota; class Bacilli; order Caryophanales; family Bacillaceae; genus Salipaludibacillus; species Salipaludibacillus agaradhaerens. The sequence continues at coordinate 1,257,065 of NZ_KV917378.1, read as the reverse complement.
AGGAGCAATACCTTTTTCTGTATTATCCTCTCTTGCTGTAAAATACGCTGAACAGAAATATCTCTAAGCACCCACTGTGGTGCTTTTTCTATGCAATGAATCCTGTTCACAGGGCTTATAGAGGAACGACAGTAAATAAGCGGTTCCTGCTCTGTGAAGAGGATTTAAAAAGGAGGCGAGGTGCATGTAATGGACTGGCAGAAAATAAAAAAAGAATATGAATCATCAACCATTACATTGAAGGCTCTCGCTGAAAAGTATGGTGTTAAATTAGGTACTTTAAAGAGCAGAAAAAGCCGTGAGAAATGGTCCAGAGATGCAGCTAAAAAGGATGCAACCAATAAGATTAGGGATGCAACCAAAAGGAAGCAACCTCACAGAGCGCCAAAAGGCAATCAGTATGCCAAAGGAAATAAAGGCAATCCTAATCCGAAGCCTAAGTTCGCAAAACGCAACACTGCAGCGGTTACACATGGTCTCTTTGCAAAGTATCTGCCAGAAGAAACATTAGAGATAGTAGAGCAGACAGAAAGCATTGAGCCTGTGGATATACTGTGGATGAATATAAAGATGCAGTTTGCATCCATCATGAGGGCGCAACAAATTATGTTTGTCGAGGATAAGTATGACACGACAAAAGAATTGAAGAAACGTAAAGAATTTAGCTCTGGAAATACCGAGTCAGAAGAAAAAGAATATGAAATACAGTTCGCTTGGGATAAACAAGCGGCTTTTTTAAATTCTCAGAGCAGAGCAATGGGTGAACTCAGAAGCATGTTAAAGCAATTTTATGAGCTTATTAATTATGACGATGACCGCAAGCAAGAAGCAGAAAGAATAGCGGCAGTCATTAACAAGGCTAAAAAAGAAACTGAGCTTATTGAGCAACGCGCAAAGCAAATTAAAGGCGATGATAAAGACACATCACTTATGAATGCATTAATAGAGGGGCGTAAGGCTTATGAAAACAAAGATTGAATTTAGCGATAAACAGCTTGAGTGTATTTATCGTCCCTACGACTACACATTTGATGTGTTTGAAGGTACACCTAGATCAGGCAAGACCACAGCGGCTCATTTTAGGTACTCTGATTACTTAATTAACTGCGAGGATACAAACCATCTAGTGGGTGCTTATAACCAAGAACAAGCTTTCCGTCTGTTTATAGACGGTGATGGTACTGGGTTGATGCATATATTTAATGGCCACTCTGATATTAAACATGATGAACACGGCGACCATTTAGAAATACACACGCCTAAAGGTATTAAGCGGGTTTATTATAAAGGGGGCGCAAAGGTTAATAGTGTAGGTGCTATAACAGGTATGTCACTTGGCTCTGTAATGTTTTGTGAGATCAATTTATTGAATATGAAATTTATACAAGAAGCGTTTCGCCGGACCTTTGCTGCAAGGGACCGGTATTTTTTAGCTGATTTAAACCCACCAGCGCCGCACCATCCGGTTATAAGTGAGGTATTTGACGTACAAAACACTAGGTGGACCCATTGGACAATTCAAGACAACCCGATCATTAGTGATGAGCGTAAGAAGGAAATATACGAGATTCTTAAAAAGAACCCTTATTTGCTGGATCGTGACTGGTTTGGCAAGCGTGTTATGCCAGAGGGCGTTATATATTCCATGTTTGATCCTGATAAAAACACTATTCCAAAATTATTAGGAGAAATTCACGAGGTTTATTTTGTCGCAGACGGCGGTCAGTCGGACGCCACTTCCTGCAGCTGCAATATCGTTACTCGTTATAAAGGCAAATTTAGATTAAATCGAGTAGCAAACTATTATCATTCTGGCAGGGATACAGGACAAGTAAAGGCAATGAGCACTTATGCCCTTGAAATAAAAGCATTTATAAAATGGTGCTTAGAAAAGTATGAAACAGGTTATTCTGATGTCTTTGTAGATCCGGCTTGTAAATCTCTCCGAGAAGAGCTTCATAAAATAAACGTTTCTACTAGAAGAGCAGACAATAATGCTCAAGATGCGAAAAATCAAGGTGGTGGAATAGAAGTCGGGATTGAAAGGTTCCAAAACTCTATTACAGAAGAACGTTTCTTTTTAGTGGATACAAACAAATATGATCATTACAACTTTATAAAAGAAATCGGTATGTATGTACGTGATGATGACGGAAACCCAATTGACGATTGGAATCACGCTATGGATGAAGCCAGATATGCAAACAACCACTTTTATAGGCAATACGTACTGTAGGAGGTGATACATTGAACATTATCAACCGCATTAGAAACTTTTTTAAGAGAGGAGGGTATGCATTGGCCGGGGATAACACACTAAAATCTATCAATGATCACCCAAAAATCAACATTGATCCAGAAGAATTAGCTAGAATTGAACGTAACTTTAATGAATACAAGGGTCACTATCCACAAGTTGAATACTTTAACAGCATGGGAGAGTTGAAGAAAAGAAATTATATGCATTTGAATATGTTGAAATTAAGCTCAGAACTGCTGTCTGGCCTCGTGTTTAATGAACAGTGTGAAATTGTTGTCTCGGATGATAAAAAAGAAGACGAGACAAGAAACTCATATAAATCAGCTAACGATTTTATCCAACGTGTATTTGAACATAATGACTTCAAAAAAAATTTAATGCGATATTTAGAACCTATGTTTGCTACTGGGGGATTGGCGGTAAGGCCATACGTTGATCAATCAACAGGAAAAATAGAATTTGCGTGGGCTTTATCAAATGCTTTTTACCCGTTGAAATCTAATAGCAATGCCATTGCAGAAGGTGTTATTAAGTCTGTAACAACGAAAATTGAACGGGGTAAAGAGATTCATTATACATTACTCGAATTTCATGAGTGGGAAAATGATTTATATGTCATATCCAACGAATTATATAAGTCAGACAATAAAAATGAGATTGGGAAAAGGGTTCTCTTAGATGAATTGTTTGAAGGTTTAAATGAAAGAACAAAAATAAGCCATCTAACTCGCACGAATTTCAACTATTTAAAGCCTGCTGGCTTTAATAATATAAATCCACATAGCCCATTAGGGTTGGGTATCACCGACAATAGTAAGCCAACTCTAAAACAAATCAACGATACGTTTGATCAGTTTAATTGGGAAGTGAAGATGGGGCAACGTACAGTATTTTTAAGCGATCAAATGCTGAAAACACGCGTCGATGAAAATGGTAATCCCCCTAGACAAGTGTTTGACCCAGATACAAACGTGTATAAGTTAGCGAGAATGGAGTTTGATCAAGAGTTTGTCAAAGATGTAACAAACGACATTAGAACAGAACAATATACCTCGGCAATCAATCAGTCATTAAAAACATTAGAGATGCAATTGCAATTGTCGGTTGGTACCTTTAGTTTTGATGGCAAATCTGTTAAGACAGCAACTGAAATTGTCAGCGAGAACAGTCTAACTTATAGAACAAGGAATAACCACGTTAATGAGATTGAAAAGTTTATCAAGGGATTGGTAGTGTCGGTGCTTGAGCTAGCCAAAGCATATAAGCTATTTAATGGCGATATACCAACTTTTGAACACATAGGCGTAGACTTTGATGATGGCGTGTTTCAAGATAGATCGGCGCTGTTGCGCTTCTATGGGCAGGCCAAGACATTTGGCTTTATTCCCTCTGCTGAAGCTATCCAACGGGTATTTAAAGTACCTAAAAAGACCGCAGATCAATGGGTTAGAGAGGTACAAAAAGAACAGACAGACACGGACCCGACAAACATCGGTGATAGGGCTGCTAAACATCTATTTGGTAATGAGGAGTGATCTAAATGACTGTCTCGCCTCACCAACTGGACCTTTGGTCATCTAATATGTCAGATCTTTATCAAAGCCTTGAGGGGGAGATTATACGCATCCTTATCAAACGTTTAAATAGAGGGTCCGGTGATATAACAGAGTGGCAAGCTCAAAAACTAGCAGAGTTACGTCTGTTTAACAATGACGTGACAAAGCTGCTATCAAAAGTGACCAATGTCGCTGAGCCTGAAATTAAAAGGATGTTTGAAGAGGTTGGGAAACAAATTGTGCAAAATGTAGATAACGCTATGCCTTATGCGACTAAGCCGATGCCGACAAACTTAGATAACACTATGAGGGCCTATCATAGTCAAGTTTGGGGTGACATTGATAATTATGTTAATCAATCACTTATTACAACGAGTTATGGTAGAGGATCGGCGCAACTGGCCTATCAAAATACTTTAAATAAAACAGCGGCCATGTTTAACACCGGCCTCTATACGTTTGAGCAATCATTGGAGCGATCTATCACAGAGCTTGCTCAAAAGGGTATACGTACTAGACTGACGGACCGAGGAGGCAACACATGGAGCCTAGAGGGATACACTCGCACCGTTTTAAAGTCAACACTAGGAAACACATACAACCAGCTGAGAACAGAGCGTATGAGCGAATATGGCGTATATACGGTGCTTGTCACAAGTCATGTAGGGGCTAGGGACGCTTGCTCGATTATACAGGGAAATGTGGTTGATTTAAGACCTATGGAGCAATTACCTGCAGATAGTGAATATCGATCTATTTATGATCCATACTGGCAGGCAGAGTATGGATCAGCTGGAGGCCATCGAGGTGCAAATTGTGCCCATCTTCATATTATTTATATCCCTGGGGTAAGCACCAACAATCAACCTAAATATGACGCTGAGCTAAACGAGAGAGTGGCAAAGGCAAGAGATACGCAACGGCGAATTGAGAGGGAGATTGTTAAATATAAAAAGAATCTTATGGTAGCCGAGGAATTGGGTAGTGACAATGTTGGTCATTGGCGGTCGATGGTAAGGCGTAGGCAGGCTGCAATGAGAGAGCATTTAAGTAATAATGAAAAGTATCTAAGTAGGAATTACAAAAGAGAAAAAGTCTACACGCCCTTATCAACTTTGTTGGAGGGCTTTTCTTATGACAATTAGGAGGTGATCCATATCTGCCAAGCTACGGGCAATGTAGCGACTGAGAGGGGTGAAATCATGGGAAATATTCCGAATTTAGAAATTGGCGGTGAAACTTTCGTTCACAAAAGATGTGATCTTATAAATCCTTCTGAACACAAAGTAGTTATCGTGTGTGATGGACGTACTGTAAAAATTTATGAGGATGGTAAGGAACACGAAAGAGTAAAGCACATCACTTTTGATGGCGAAGCAGGAGAAACACCTACACTAGATATAGAAAAATATATTAAATAACCGCACCTATCGTGAGACTCGGTAGGTGCTTTCTTATCTATTTTTGACGGCCTTTTATTCGTTAGGCGGAAAAGAAACGGAAGGAAAATTACCCAAATTGGGAGGAAATTAAAATGAAAAAACTATTCAGTCCATTTTTGCCGTTAAGTATTCAACACTTTGCCAATGGCGGAGATCAGGGCGACCAGCAAGCCGACAACCAAGCTGGAGGAAATGACCAACAACAAGACCAAACGCAACAAACGGATACTGCTACCGAAAAAGCAGAGGATAAAACTTTTACTCAAGATGACGTGAACAAAATAGCAGCTAAAGAAAAGAGATCAGCTAGAGAAGCGATCTTGAAAGAGTTAGGTATTGAGGACTTTGAGAACGCCAAAGATGGCATGGAGAAGTTCAAAGAGTGGCAGGAAAGTCAAAAAACAGAACGAGAAAAGTTAGATGGAAAACTATCATCGTTTGAGAAGGAAATAAGTAAAAAAGATACTGCTATTGCTGATTTGCAAGCGGAAAATGAAGCGATAAAAGTAGGAATTACAGACGAGAAGAATTTAGAAGCCGTTATCACTCTTGCTAAGACAAAAGTTAATGAAGAGGTGGATATTAAAGAGGCTATCAAACAAGTAGTTGAAGATTATCCTCATTTTGCAGGAGAAAAAAAGGAAGAAAGCCAGCAGTCACCGCAGATTGTCACACCCGGCAATCCGAACGGAGGAACAGGAAGGCCAAATCCTTTTAGTAAAGAAAATTGGAATTTAACAGAGCAAGGGAAATTGTACAAAGAAAATCCGGAGCTTTATAACAATTTAAAAGCGCAAGCTGGAAAATAATCTAAAGGAGAGATACTAAAATGACTACACGTTTACAAGATGTTATTCAACCGGAGATTTTTACTCCATATACGATTCAAAAAACAATGGAACTGTCGGCATTAGTACAAAGTGGGGTTATTGCAAATGACTCTGAATTTGATAACTTAGCTGGTGGAGCAAACACATTAATTGACATGCCTTTCTGGAATGATTTGGGTAATGAAGAGTCTCAAATCATGAAGGATTCTGGGGACATGGACGTTAACAAAATCACTTCAAGCGATGACGTTGCACGAAAGCATGGACGAGTAAATGCGTGGGGCGCTAACGGGCTTTCTGCATTGCTATCTGGTGATGACCCATTGGATGCGATTGCTCAATTAGTTGCTGCTTATTGGGCACGTGACTTGCAGCGAACTCTTTTAGCAACCCTATCTGGGGTGTTTAAAAGCAACAGCATGTCTCAAAAGGTTTATGACATCACAGGCCGTGACGGAACAGCTGGAACCATCAATATGGAAACGTTCCTAGATGCGACTCAATTAATGGGTGATGCAAAAGAGGCTCTTACAGGAGTTATGATGCACTCAGCCGTTGAAACGAAGTTACGGAAGCAAGACTTAATTGAAGATGTACCACAATCCGAGCAAGGTAAACCAATCCCTTACTTCAATGGGAAACGTGTCACTGTTGACGATTCTATGTACTACGATACAGCAACAGGACAGGCTGAAATGTATATTTTCGGTCAAAGTGCTATTGCTCTTGGAAATGGGTCTCATCCAAGAATTATCCAAACAGAAGTAGACCGGAATGCACGCTCTTACTCAGGGGAAGAAGCCCTGATCAACCGTAAAATTTTCATTCTCCATCCACGCGGAGTTAAGTGGAATGAAGGTGGCGTAGCAGAAGTGTTTCCTACTAATGCGGAGATTAACACTGGCACTCGTTGGACTCGTGTATATGAGCCGAAAGCTGTTAGGATTGTTAAATTCCGTTTTAACACGGTTCCGCAAACTGCAGGAGCTGAAGGTTAATGGCCAAGTTCAAAGTGTTGCAACCGTTTAGAGATAAAAAGACAGGTGAGGCATACGCGGAAAACCAAGAAATCGACATGACAGTAAAGCGCGCAGAGGAAGCCATGAAAAACCTCAAAAAGTGGGATGGTGAGTTTTTAGAGCGCGTAGATAACAAGGAGGAGGGCGAATAGCTCTCCTTTTTTTGAGGAGGGATACTATGCCTTATCTCACGTTTGACGAGTTTAAAGAAATGACTACGAAAGACATCGACGAGGACGCTTTTAAAGGCTTACTACCAAAAGCATCAGCGTTATTGGATAATGCAACACAACACTTTTATAAGTGGAACGAGGTCGAGAAGGATAGCACATGGAGAGTCCATCAATTTAAACTTGCTTTAGTCGCACAGATTGAGTATTTTTACGTTCTTGGAGCCACTACATTTGAGGAGATTAACAACGCACCACAGACGTTTTCCGCAGGTCGTACAAGCGTCTCAAACGCTAGCCGTTATAACCCATCAGGATCAAACGAGAGTAAGCCTTTATTAGCTGAGGATGTCTTTATTTACTTGGAGGGCACGGGCTTACTTTACTCAGGTGTAGGGGTGAGGTCATGGTGATGCCAAAACCTCCTCTCAACTTTTTAATAGACTCTTTTGTGTATAAAGAGTACCTGGGGGATAACAACTGGTCTGAGCCAGAATATGCAGAGCCTGTCACCATTAATAAGTGTCGGATTGACCGAGGGGCGGAGTACACGTCCACAACGTCTGGTAAACAACTCTTATACAATGCGGTTGTTTTTTGCTATGGAGATATGACAACACCACTGCCAGAGTTTAAAGCACAATCTATTTTGCATTTTGATGGGCAAGACCATACAGTCACTAAGGTCATACCGATTTACGAGGCTTATGACAAAACCATCTACTCGTATGAGCTAGAGGTGGTCTGATGGTACAGGTTAACGTTAATTTAAGTAAAGTAAAAGCAAAATTAAGCACCGGAAATGTAAAGCGCGGCAGGATTGCGCTGGCTAATCAAGCGTTATCTGATATGAATCCATTTGTGCCAATGCGTGACAATATTTTGCGACAAACCGGCCATGTAAAAGGTGATGGATCTGAAGTAATTTGGAGCACAGCGTATGCAGCTAGGCTTTTTTATATGCCTATGTACAACTACACCACACCTGGCACTGGACCGAGGTGGGATTTAAAAGCAAAAAGGATTTTTATATCAGATTGGGAACGAGCATTTGTGAAGGGAGCTGACTGGTAATGGACTTTATGGAGAGGTTGGTAGAAAGAATAAATGACATACCAGAGCTCCCAATACAATGCCGAATGGGCTATCTGGGTACAGGTGAATCCTTTGTTGTTTATCCTTTACCGGGGTCTCAAGTTGTTATGGAATACATGGATGGCACTAAAGACCAAGAGCTAAATTATGAGTTAGCTATGCGCTCGAAGTCACAGAGTAGCATCCACAATACCTTATGGCTCGTCCAAAACGAGTTAGAGAGTTTAAAAGTGTTAGAGAGTCAGGATGGAAGTTTTCAATTTGAAGAACTAATCATAACCAACAAACCATTCATCAATCAGTTAGATGATCAAGGATGGTTTGTTTTTTTATTGGATGTACAAGCAAAAATAACAGTTTTTAAGGAGAGTGAATAGACATGGCTAGAAATAAAAATGCATTACGCGGACATTTTGTCCAAGCTTATGAACCGGGTCAAAGCGAACCAGGAACAGAATGGTTAGAGTTGGCCAAGTGGATTACAACAATCGGCGATGACACGCAGGAGGAAACGGAAGATATTGCCTACTATGACGGGGATGGAACGCCAGAAAATGAAATTACATCCGTTGCAGGAGCATACACACCAGAAGGAACATATGACCCAGAAGACCCAGCACAGGCGTTAATTGCAGGGTTAAAATACAAAACAGGTGAAGGACGTAAAATCTGGCACAGAGTCGTGTCAGCAGACGGAAAACTAGAATGGGTAGGCAGAGCGACAGTATCATCTATTGTTGCCGGTGCTGGTGACGCAAGTGAATACGAGGCATTTAGTTGCAATATTCGCTTTGATACCCTACCTAAAGAAACCATTTTAACCGAAACACCAGAAGGCTAAAGGTAAGAGGGGCGTCATGCCTCTCTTTTATTTTTTATGAGGAGGTCTACCATGTCAGGAGTAAAGATTGATATAAAACGTACGGGGTTTCCAGTGAAAATAGGGGATGTCGAGCTTTGGTTTGATAGTTCGTTAGAGAATCTTAGACGCTTTTTTAATGTGGATGAAATAGCGCAGGAGAAACTAAAGGAAGCCCAAGAGAAGGCGAAGCACATCCATTTTCCCGATGATGTGAACGTTGAAAATATAGATGTTAAGACAGTCGATGCAGCTTTTGATGTAAATAAAGAATTTATAGCGGTACAATTCGACATTATTTTTGGTGATGGGACATTTAAAAAGATTTATAAAAAATACCCCGACATCATAGCGTTAGAGGATGCATTGGATGTTGTTGGAGTCTCGATAGCAAAGCGGATTGAAGAACTGGAAGCGGAACGGACTGAAAAGACGCAAGCCAAGAAAGCTGAATACTTGAGCAAAAAAGCAAAGAAAAAGTAGGTGATTAAATGCGGTTGAATGACCCTTTAGTCACCTCTTTTTTGTACGGAGACAAAGAATACTCTATCGATCTCGCTTTTGACAATGTCTTAGATGTCTTTGACGTGCTTAACGATAGCACTTTAAGAGATCACGAAAAAGCAGATACGTGCCTTGCTTTGTTGCTAGGAAACGATAATTACGAAAAAGATAAACTAGTCGAAATCTGGAATCTGATATACGAAGAATTTATAAAAAACGAGGAAAAACAGCCGATCGAGTACGACTTAAAAGGCAATCCAATGCCTGTTAAAGAGGATGAAGAAAAAGAGCAACTGATTGATTTAGACAAGGACGCTCAATACATTTACGCCTCTTTTAGACAAGCCTATGATATTAACCTTTTAAACGAACAAGGTCGGTTACATTGGCAAGAGTTTCAGGCGTTATTACATGGCTTGCCAGACGACACAATCTTAAAACGGATTATCCAAATACGGGGATGGAAGCCGAGCAAAGGTGACTCAGCAGACTATAAAGAGGCCATGAGAAAACTGCAAAAAGTGTATGCCCTCAACGACACAGGCGAGGAGGTGGAATAGTTTGTGGTATAATAAGGGAGCAGGCTAGTCCGATGAAGCGAAAAGTAAGAACCTACATTCCAGCCTACCAGTGACAAAAGGGTAACTGTGGGAGGTTACAATATGAGGAAAACTAAATACGATTATGATAATTGTATTGGGAAAACATTTAACGATCTTATTATTTTGAAAGAAGTCGATAGGAAGAAAAGAAGATTTGTTTGCAAATGTGTATGCGGTTCTGAAAAGGAATATAATGGATTAGATGTTCTTAGGGGCCATACGAAGAATTGCGGATGTGCCAGAAGAAAAAAGATGCTGGAACGAAATAAAAACAACAACCCAGTTAAATTCCATAAACACGAAAGTAAATATCCTTATGATGAATGCATTGGAAAAACAGTAAATTCTCTCACGTTCATCAAAGAAATTGAACGTTCTAAATACAACAGGCGGCAATTTATGGTCCAATGCGAGTGCGGGAAAGAATTTTCGTGTGAAGGAATAATGGTTTTTAATGGAAGCACTAGAAGTTGTGGCTGTTTTAGAACTAAGAGGCTAGGCAACGAAAATTCAACTCATCGCCTTACCGGAACGCCAGAACATCAAATATGGGCAAGTATGTTACAAAGATGTATTAATTCTAAAAGTAAGTCTTTTAACGATTATGGCGGAAGAGGCATTAAAGTTTGTGATAGATGGTTAGATTTCACTAACTTCTTAGAAGATATGGGGAAAAGGCCAACACCTAATCATTCTATCGATAGAATCGATGTAAATGGCAATTACGAACCATTAAATTGCACATGGTCTACCCGAATAGATCAAAACAGAAATCAACGATTACGTTCTGATAATTCCACAGGAGTTAAAGGTGTAAGTAGAAGTGGAAGAAGAGGAGAAAGTTATCTTGTTCGAATAAATGTTGAAAATAGAAGAATAACAATCGGTTCTTTTAAAACATTAGAAGAAGCTAAGGAAGCGCGAAAACAAGCTGAAATAAAATATTGGGGAAAGTCATCCTTATAGGGTGGCTTTTTTATTATGTCTGAAGAAAGGAGGGGGTCTTGATTGGACGGAAAAATCTCGATAAAAATCGAAGTGGATGGAAGAGAGGTCAACGTAGCGGCTAAAGAATTAGAGAGGTTAGAAGAATCCGGCCTTAGAACAGGAAAAGGGATTAAAGCAGCTGAGGGGAGTATGGACAGCCTCAGTGATAGCAGCGCCAAAACAGCGTCTAGCGTTAGAGGGGCAGAAGGGGCGATTGATGCTCTTGGTGATAGTGGAGCAAATACCAGTCGAGACCTAAAAGGTGCTGAGGGTGCTATCGACGGACTTGGAGACAGTAGCTCAAAAGCTGGGTCGAGTGTCAAAGGTGCTGGTGATGCTATCGATGGTTTAGGAGACAGCGGCGCCGATGCTAGTAAAAGTTTAAAGGGAGCCGAGGGGTCTATTGATGGATTAGCTGATAGTAGCGCTGATGCATCATCTAGCGTCAAAGGGGTATCAGATAGTTTAGATGGCGTATCCGATGACTCTCAGCAAGCATCTGGTGATATTAAAAAGTTTGCAACTGCTATTGGTCTTGTTGCCATTTCAGCTGCTGCGTTTGGTGTGCTTAAATCCTCCATGGATGACGCTATTAGCCGTTTTGATACACTTAACCAGTTCCCTAAAGTGCTACAGGCTTTAGGAGTGTCGGCAGAAGAATCCGAGCAGGCCATGAGTAAACTATCAGACGGTATTGATGGCTTGCCTACAAAACTTGACGAGATAGCTTCCAACGCTCAGCGCATGTATACCTCATTTGGCAACATGGATGAGGCTACTGACACCGCATTAGCTCTAAATAATGCGTTACTTGGGTCGGGTGCTAGTGCTGCTCAAGCTCAACGAGGGACAGAGCAATATATTAAGGCGCTACAAACAGGGCAGTTTGACATGAATACGTGGAATACCCTCTCCGAGACGATGGATGTGGGTCTTGTTAAGATTGCCGAGGGTTTTGGTTATGCGGGTAAAAGCGCCAAAGACGACTTATATAAAGCGCTACAAGATGGAACTGTAACGCTCGATGACTTTAACGATAAATTGATTGAGGTTGGTACAGGAACCGGTATCATGGCGGAGTTGGCCAAAGAAAACAGCTTAGGGATTGCAACATCATTAGGTAACTTGCAAAATGCAGCGGCTAGGGGAATTGCAAACATTATTGATTCGTTAAATAAACTTGCAGAAGCAGTAACGGGAAAGGACATTGCTCAAAATATTGATAGTTTGAAAGATATTGTTATGGAATCGTTTAATTTAATGTCCTCTGCTATTGAAGCGACTACTCCTGTCGTTAAGCTTTTTGCATCAGCCATTAGTGCGGCTATACCTGTTGTACAAGCCCTATCGCCAGCTATTATAGGGTTGGTAACTGCTTATGCAGCCTATACAGTGATAACAAAAGCTAGTGCTGCAATACAAGCATCAAATGCGGTTCTAAAGGTGGCGATGGGATCAACTCAAGCTTTAACTTTAGCTACAAAAGCTCAAATGACAGCACAGTTTGCATCAACAACAGCAACGAAGGCTCAAACAGTGGCAATGGCAGCACAATCCGGGACAATCAAATTAAGCACGTTAGCAATGGGTGTCATGACAGGGCAGATTGGTCTATTAACAGCTGCTAAGGTTATAGGCACAGCGGCTGCTACTGCATTTGGTGTTGCTATTAGATTTATGCTAGGTCCTATAGGTTGGGTGACTGCTGGGATTGGCTTGCTTGTTACGGCAGTAATTGGAGTAGTTAAATGGTTTAATAGGACAAGCAAAGAGGCAGAAAGATTAAATGACGAAGTTGAAGAATTGGGCGGATCAACTCAAGCTTTAAATGATAGTGTTGATAGCTCATCCGAAGCTTATAAAGCTAATCAAACAGAGATTAATGCGAGCGCTAAAGCAAATGACGAATTAGCGAAAAAAATTGAAGAATTAGCTGATAAAGAAAATAAATCAGCATCTGAGAAAGCGATGCTTAACTCATATATCGAAGAGTTGAATGGATCCGTAGAAGGTCTAAATCTCGCATACAGCGAAGAGGCGGACGCTTTAAGTATGTCCTCCGAAGAATTGCAGGCAAGAATAGATTTAATGAAAGAGCAAGAGACAGCACAAGAAGCTCAAAGTAGATTAACAGAGATTTTAAAAGAGCAAGCGGAAGTCGAGGAAAAACTTGCTGAAACGAACGCTCTCCGTGAGGAGTGGAACGAAAAACTAGAAGAGGGAAGCGTCAAAGGTAGAGAACATAAAAAAGCTATTGAGGAATTAGACGAACAGGAAGAGTTACTAAAAGAAACGAATGCCGAACTCGCCTTACAATATGAACAAACTGAAGAACAGATGACAACGTCTATTGAAGCGATCACAGAAGCCACAGAAAACGGTGTTAGTAATCAGATAATCGCATTTGAGGACTTGTCGGAATCACAACAAGCAACTGTGGAATCCATGAAATCCACCTGGGAAGATTACAAAGATGCTGCTACAGATATGTTTGATACGCTCAGCGACGAAGCAGAACTCACTGTCGAAGAAATGACAGCTAACTTGGAAGAGAATCAACGTATTATCGGTGAGTGGGCCGAAGGAATCGCAACACTTGCAGAACGTGGTGTTGATGAAGGGTTATTAGAAACTTTAAGAGATGCAGGACCTGAATCAGCTGGGCATGTCAATGCGTTAGTCAATGCGTCAGACGAAGAACTAGAGGGATTAAGTGAAGCTTTTTCAAAAGGCGGGGAAACGGCCACAGATGCATTGAGTAAATCGCTAGGAATCGAAGAATCTGGCGTGATGGAAGCTGTAGGACATTTAGTGACGGATACAGAGGATACACTTAGCCAACAAATAGAATCTGCCGATTTTAAATCTATCGGTAATGCCGTCCCAGATGGTTTGGCTGATGGTATTGATCAAGGATCAAAAAATGCTGAGAACTCATCTAAACAGATGGCTGACGATACGACAGATGCAGCTAAAAAAGCATTGGGTGTCAACAGCCCCTCAAGAGTATTTATGGACATTGGAACAAACGTCACAGAAGGTCTAGTCCTTGGGATCAACAACGGTACATCAAAGGTTATCCAAGCTGTCCAAAAGATGTTTGATTTTGTTTTAAAAAGCTCGGATCAAAGTTTTCAAAAGATCTCTAAAAATCATGACAAAGCTGTTAAAGATATTGAAAACTCTCTTAACAAGTTGCCGGTTATCACTCACAAAGCTATGAGTAATATGATGACTAGGCTATCAACTGGCACACGGATGCAATTACAACTAATGCAGTCATTTGCCCGCAATTTAACTAGACCTTTTAATAGATTGCCAAGCGATTTTAATAACATTGGCCGCAACGCTATGTCTGGCTTAAACGCTGGTCTTAATGCTGGTAGAGGTCAAGTGATGTCTACAGCTCGTAATATCGCAAACAGCGTAGCTAACACCATGCAAAAGGCGTTAAAAATAAACTCACCATCACGATTAATGCGTGATGACGTTGGTAAATGGATACCCGAGGGGATTGCTGTAGGGATTAGAGATAATGCCAAGTCAGTGTATAAAGAGCTAGATAACCTATCAAACGGAATGATCATGACATCGACTCCCGAGGCGGCTTTGGGTACATCAAGGATGAGGTATGCGAGCGGTGGTAACCAAATTGTTAACGCCCTTAAAAACTTTCAATCACCTGCAAGTGGCGGCAGTAATCGCACATACTCGCCAAATATAAATAATTATTTTACACCGGCAGAATCGACACCTAGTGAGTCGGCTAAAAAACAAAAACAGCAGCAACAACGTCTGGCAATGGAATGGGGGTTTAGATGATTGTTTAAACTAATCTATACTAATTCAGCTAATCAGTCTATTGAGCTCTACGAGGCTCCATATCGTTTAATTAACGTAGAGGGGTTAGGTGGCACAGAGGTTGATGTCCAAACACAAAAATCACCTTATCAGGACGGGTCTACCTACGTAGACTCAGTTTTAGAAAATAAATCAATTGAAATTCAGATAAAGATAACAGGAAACGATGAATCAGACCTTACTATTAATCGCCGTAAGATATCATCTATATTTAGTCCAAATCTAGGCATGGGAGTGCTTAGATTTATTAATGACGAGGGAGAAAAAGAAATAGATGTTGTTGTCGAGGCAGTCCCCTTTTTCCCCGATGGCTCGACAAACAGACAAAGAACATTTCAAAAGGCGCTGATTCATTTGCAGGCGCCTGACCCATATTGGCGTGACCCACTCGAAGTATCACGGACGCTTGTAGCGTTTGCTGGTACTTTTTCTTTTCCGTTACGTTTTCCGTTGCGCTTTGGCACCCGTGGGGATAGTGAGGTCTTAACAAATACAGGAGACGTCACTACACCAGTAAAAATTAATATACAAGGCCCTGTAGAGGTCCCGCAAGTCATCAACGAGACAACAGGAGAGTATATACGGGCTAATGTTAATTTACTCGGCGGCGACATTTTGCACATTGACACCAATAAAAACCACAAACGTGTGGAGATATATCGAGGTAACAGTGTCATCAATGCATTTGGTTATTTGGACAGAACATCCGATTTATGGAGCTTAGTCCCTGGCGACAACGTGATTAAGTATAGCGCTAATAGAGGGCGCCGTGATGGTGCTGTTGCTATTGCTTGGCATAACAGATATTTAGGAGTTTAAAAAGATTATAAACCATGAGAGCGCCCATGTGGGTGCTTTTTTTATTGGATAAGGGAGTGAGACGATGTTTCAACATTCTAGATTTTTTGATCCTACTGAGGGTGATAATCGAGAATATGCAGCGGATGACTTTGCGCAATTTTTTACGAATTTTCTTGGTAATGGTTTTTTTAACGGACTGAGTATATCCGCGAATGATAGTATGACCGTCACTGTATCAAGTGGGGCAGCATTTATTGAGGGGTATCAATATACAAACGGTAGCAGTTTAGATTTAACGCTAGATAGTGCAGATAGTACACAAGATCGCATTGATCGCATTGTGTTGCGCTTAGATAAGTTTGGGGATCGATATATACGGGCGTTTGTTAAAAAAGGCGAGACAGCAACAAATCCTGTGCCACCAGAATTAACACGTAATGACTATTTTTACGAGCTATCACTAGCGAAAATAAAAGTAACCGCCGGTAAATCGTACATTGACTCTACGCAAATAACAGATGAGCGTGGAGATCACGATGTGTGTGGTCGTGTGCAAGTTGCTCGGACAGTACAAGACCAAATCAACACCGTTGACGTTAGACAGCCGTCTCATGCGCCAGACCGATACGCTGAGGGGATTGTCCAGTTTTACACGAGTGGTGATAATTTAGCTTTATGGCTTGGTAGTATTGATATAGACTACCAAAATATCTATGGCAGATCATCTGACCAGTTAAGAGCTTACGTCCATACAGTCGCAAATCGTACAAATACAGCCGTGCAAGAGATTACTATTTTTGACTGGGCGTATCAACGTAACTATCAAATCTATGGCGTTTTTAGACGCGCGTCTAATGCAATCGGGGCGTCTGTCGCTTGGGGTGATTGGGTCGAAATTCCTGTGGTTGTGGATTCCGGGACCTTTAATCAAGGTAATGGGCGTTGGAAAAAATATTCTGACGGATGGATGACTATCAATTTCCAAGATACAGAAGAGTTGCGGACAAATACAACATCTGGTGCTCTTTACTATAATCTTAAAAGGTTTGATTATCCACAAAGTTTCATTGAGAGGCCGATTGTTACCCCTGTATTACGCAATATACCGGGGTCTTCTTATGTTCAATTCCCAGGAGTGCGCACCCTTACTGCCACCTATGTAGAAATATATCAAATATGTACGACAGCCGATAGACCGGGCTTATTAGGCTACAAGGCGGAGGGTAGGTGGCGTTAATGGAAATAAGGGTATATACGCCAGATGTGGAGTGGTTACACGAGACGAGTCAATTTATTAGTTTACGTTACACTCAGAGCGCTTACGGTATAGGTGATTTTGAGTTGCACATTAATCAATACACTGTAGGGCTTCAACATTTTAAAAAGGGTCATCTGCTCATCTTTGATAAAGAGGGTAAAAAAGCCGCCATTATTCGACACGTCGAGCGAGCGCTGGACGTGTCGGGTAAAATCTCGGAAAACATTGTCATCCGTGGGTCGATGCTTAAAGGTGTCATAAATCAGCGTAAAACTGTGCCGCCCGAGCATACGAGTCACGACCGTAAAAGCGGGACTGCTGAGGAAGTGATGAAGCATTATATTACTAACCACTTTATTCATCCTGCTGATCCTGCCCGTAAAGTGCCGCACTTTGAAGTTGCACCAAATAAAGGACGAGGCGAGCACATCAGTTGGGAATCAAGAAACCGTAACGTAGCAGAGGAATTAGAAAACATCGGGAAAAGCACAGGACTAGGGTGGACGGTTTATGTGGATGTCGTTAGGCGTGTATGGGTCTTTGACGTCATTGAGGGAAAAGACCTTACGGAGAGTAACCCAGCAGGCAACACGCCTGTGTTTTTTTGCCCTGACTGGCACACGGTGAGTACGCAAAACTTTGTTGACTCTGATCTCGAGTATAAAAATGTTGCTTATGTCGGTGGACAAGGTGAGGGTGTGGAGCGCCTTATTATTGAGATAGGGGAGGCAGAGGGGTGGGATCGCTTTGAAACGTTTGTGGATGCTCGTGACGTTGGAGGCGAGGATGAAGATGGAGAAGAAATAACTGAAGAAGAAGAAATCGAAATCCTTACCAACCGTGGAAAAAAGGCGCTCGAAGAACTCGAAACGCAATTATTTTTAGAAGCGCAAATCCTAACACCTGTGACAAGAGAGAATCCAAACACAGGAAAAGTAAGTGTAGAAACGCCGTTTGAGTATGAAAAAGACTTTAACCTTTGCGATATTGTCCAAGTGTATAACGCTAATTGGGGCGTAACAATGCGAGCGCCAATGACAGAGTTTACTGAGATTTATGAGGGCAATGGTTTTACCTTAGAGGCTACCTTTGGTGAGTCTCGTCCCACTTTAATTAGTCAATTACGTAAAAAGTTTAGACAGTTAGAGGACCCTGACTATCAAGAGGCAACAGCTAAATATACACGCATTGAGGCTGAGAGAGTGCGCCAAGAGGCACAGGAAGGATTATCGGAAGAAGAGCAAAAACGCATACAGCAGGCGCAAAAAAACCTCAACAAGGCGTTTGAGGAGGCGAAACGAGCGGAACAAGACGCTAAAGACTATGCTTATGAGCAAGATGGATATCGCCAAGAGGATACACAACACTACGCCGATGAGCAAGATCAAAAAGTCGAGGACAGATCACGGGACTACACAGAGGATAAAACGCAGGAGGCTGAGGATAACTCTCGCCATTATACGGATGAGCAAAAAGATGAGGTTATCCAGATAACCGACGATAAGATAACCGAGCAAAGTGACCGCATTACAGACGTAAAGGCAACAGTAGATATATTGGACGGTGAAATAGACCTGCGAGTCAAAGAAGATGAGATCATCCAATCAGTTAATCTGTCCACGGAGGGCTTAAAAATAGATGTTGATAAAGTGGCAATAAGTGGCGATGTAGAAATAATTAACGGGGAGTTAAAGGTCACTCACTTATCAGCCGCCACGGGTACATTTAGCGGTACTATTGACGCCGCAACAGTCGATGGTGTGCAAATAAACAGCGCAAACATTGATATTGCGGAGAGTGTTTATATCGGTAACAATCTCGTTTTGCGTGACTTTGGCGACGAGGGCGGTTATCGAGGGATATTATTTGAGCGTAACGACGGATCGGGCGGCGCCTCTATCTCGAGCTCAGATGGGGATCATTTATCAGTCGATGCATCGGAGTTGTGGGTTTATGCCAATCGTATTGATGCCGGAGTGGATATCCTACGGATAAGGGGTGGGATTGAGGTCGACGGACTTGGCATCTACGGTAATAGTGATAACGGTATAACATTTGCTAATGGCCATAAAATCGGTTATCAAAATAATGATAATTGGACTTTTTACGGCAATCGGTCAGCTGGTATCCCTTTCCACATCCGATCGCATGCAAACGGGGAATCGTTTAGAAACGATCTCATTGTTACCTCATTAGGTAATATCCAATGTCCAAACGCTTACACCAATACAACAGCATCAAGCCCTAACGTGCAAATTAACAGCAATGGTACACTAGCACGATCTACCTCATCACGTAAATATAAAAAAAATATTGAGGACTTAGACCCAGACATTTGCGATAAAGTGCTACAATTGCGCCCGGTCTGGTATCGTCCAAAAGAAACGCCGGAATGTCATGATTTTGACTGGTCATATGCGGGCTTGATAGCCGAAGAAGTGCACGAGATAGAGCCTCGTCTTGTACACTATAAGACTACAAAATTAACAGAGGACGGCGAGTCCGTTAAACTAGAGACTCCAGAGCCGGACGGCGTGCAATATGACAGGATCGGTGTTTATTTGTTAGGAATCGTCAAACGACAACAAGATCAAATAATAGAGCTTGAGCGTAAAGTTGCAAACTTAGAAATAGCAGTATATGGAGGTGATAATATTGGACATTGATGTAAATCAAGTGATTGATGAGCTATCTTTAAAGATAGCAAAACTGGAAAAAGAAAATGCCATCTTGCGAGTACAAAATAAACAACTTACTGAGAGATTGAGCTCAGCGAAGGGGAGTGGAGAGGAATGATCCAAATTACTAGCATTAATACACGGTTTAGAGACGGTCAAATATCAAGCGTTGACGTAAGATTTAACTTTAGAGGTTTTAATGGTCGTGTGGACTCAAATACAAGAATTGAGATGACACCAGAAGAATATGCAGGAAATGAGCCGATTGACAAGCTCATGGTAAAGGTTAAAGAAATGTTAATTGAGTCGTTACAAGAGGAAGACGCTGCCGAGTAGGTAGGGTTATTTTTTATGCCCACAGAGAGAAAAAGGGGGATCGTACTCTAACTAAAAAAGGAGATGAAAACATTGATAGGAGGAATTGATTTGGAACATTTAGAAGTTGCAAGGTTGTATTTATTCGGGGAAGTAAAGTTTTTAGATTTACTTATGTTATTGATGGCGGTTGATATTGTCACGGGGGTAAGTAAGGCCATCAAAAATCAAAATTTATGGAGCCGTAAGTCTCTCTTTGGTTACGCTCGAAAGCTATTAATCTTTGGTGTGATCATTGTCGCAAATGTCATAGATCAGATTTTAGGATTAAACGGGGCTGTTACTTATGCCACCGTTCTTTTTTATATGGCGAGCGAAGGATTATCGATCGTTGAAAACATGAGTGAGATGGGGGTTTTAGTGCCACCAGGCATAGCAGACAAGCTGCACGTGATTAAAGAAAAGCAATCAATAGGCGAAGAAGTGCAGGAAGAGTTTACGATCAATCAAGATAAGCAAGTCAAAATCAAAGTTGAAAAGGATGAGGTATAATGACTAAGATTTTTATTGATCCAGGGCATGGCGGCTCCGATCCGGGAGCTGTAGGAAATGGGCTACAAGAAAAAGAACTAGTATTAAAAATAGCTAAAAGACTGGCTGAAATATTAGAACGATTGGACGGTGTGGAAGTTCTTCTCAGTCGTACAGATGATAGGTTTTTATCGTTATCAGAACGTGCTAGAATGGCCAACGAGTGGGGCGCCGATTATTTTATTTCCGTTCACATTAACGCTGGCGGTGGCGAAGGATATGAGTGTTATATCTTTAACGGCAATGTATCTGACGCCACGAAGGATAATCAAGACGCGATGAATACAGAAATAGTCAAGATCACAGAATGGTTTAACCGAGGGAAAAAACGAGCTAACTTCGCCGTACTAAGACAAACTAACATGCCAGCTATCTTGACTGAGAATGGATTCATCGACAATTCAAGCGACGCTAACAAGCTGAAAGATAGTGCGTTTTTGGATAAAATCGCACAGGGTCACGCTAACGGTATCGCGAAAATATTTAATTTGTCTGGGGGCAGTTCTAGCGCTCCTAGTAAACCAAGTAAACCTAAAACATCCAAACCTAACAACTCAAACAGATCAACAAACAAAGCATCAGGCACGATCGCCACTATCCAGAGGACGCTTAATAGCCGATATAGATTGAGTATATCGGTCGATAACTTGTTTGGGCCTCAAACAAAAGGGGCGCTAGTCAAAGGACTTCAAACAGAACTTAATAGACAGTTTAACCGTGGACTTACAGTTGACGGTATTTTTGGGCCTAAAACACGTAGAGCATGTGTGACAGTCCGGCAAGGGGCAAGAGGAAACATCACATGGATTCTTCAAGCTATCCTACATTGTAAAGGAACGAGCCTAGGAGCGATAGACGGGATCTTTGGATCCAAAACAAGAAGCGCCGTCCGTACTTTCCAACGACAAAATAATTTACAAGTTGATGGGATTGCAGGCCCTCAGACGTTTCAGATGTTGTTTAAGTGATAGAAAAAGAGCCCTCACACTTGGTGGAGCTCTTGACTTTTTTATTAAATACGTGCTATCTTTTAGACATGGTCGCGCTCCTAGAGGGCGCGTGGATTGAAATGCTTTTACTAGTATTTAGACTGGCCCCTGCTCATTGAGTGGGGGTTTTGTCTGTGTTTTCGTTGGATGCCGAGACCTCCTGTATCAATTCTTTAACTCTAGGGTAAAACCTCTCGCTTTCATCTTCCCCAAGCCAAATCGTGAACGTAGGCTCTTCGCCCTTTTCAAACGAGTAGAAATAGTCTTCTTCTCGCCAATCTCCGTCTATGTGGACGACATGTCCACTGCCAGTAGTCCACATAAAGCGTAACATGCCTACGTGATCAGCCCCCCCATTTGGGTGACATCTAACTCTATTAACTATTAGAGTTACCCTAGACTCTGATGGACCGTCTTGGTCATCGTATAAAGTTACATTTACGTTTGAGGTTGGGGCTGACGGGAAGACCAGATAGGACAATCCGATCAACTTCGGGAAGTTGAAGCTTTCTCCGAACATCTCTATAATATCTGAAACTGAGTCAAATCCTTTGATTTCAAAGTTTTCCATTTCCATTCCCCTTCTGCCCGTCACCTTTGCGTGACTGCGGCGGTTTTGTCTTATATCTCGTAACCTTGATTTAGTACAGGGATAACAACACTCTCATTAATTGCCAAGTTGGCATTGTCTAAATCTGCGTACGTCAAATATTCTTTTTTGCTCGCATCCTCTATTTGTTCTCTGACATATTCCTTTGTGTCAGGGTCTAGTTCTATCGGTTGCGGCTTACTTCCTAGCCAATAATTAAAGTTCTTTGCTATTAAGTTGTAAAATAGTTTTCTTTTATTTACTTTGATTAATTCTGATGAAACATCTTCTCTAAATGCGCCTTCGGCAATTACTTGTTCGAAGGTTTCTTCTATAGAATACCCCTCCCCGAATTCGTCATAACTTCGGGTCCCGTACAAGAATTTATCCAAGAAGTAATTAACTAAGTTTGGCTCGTGTCCTAATGTTTCATAATTTTTGTGTTCAATGTACATTTCCATTCCCCTTTCGATCCCGCCGTATACGCCCGACGGGTGGCGTTATTTTTATATGCTGATTGTATTACCCATGCCGTCTTCCCAACCGTTCACATCTTCTCCGTTGTCTAGGTCTTTTATTATTTCTTCCATGTCCTCGATGTCATTAGGCGTGATCGTAGCAATTATCTCTCCACCTGCGATAACATCAAACTCGTGTAAATCTCCATCAAATTCCTTTTCTACAACCTCATAACCTTCTCGTTTCCATTCTCTCATTTCAATCACTCCTTTAGTTTTTTTATTACGTTATCTCTTGTTGTTAATTACATTGTAACACGTATATAATAACATGTAAATAATTATATGCAATTTATTTTTATTTTCTTTTATTCGCTCTATAATGCTCAAGGTCAGACTTTAAATAAAGCCTTGTTTTTCGTGTTTCGCCAAACTCAACAAAAGGGACAACTTTTCGTGTTGCTACAGACTGGTTAAAGCCTGTCACTGATTGATCTGTGATTTTTCGCGCTTCATCTTGCAAGCACAAATTTTCTTCAATCCATTTTTTTATTTCATCTGTTGTCATCTTGTCCATTTTCTTTTCCCTCCAATTTTTTAATATACGGGTCGTAATATTTTAACTCCGCATCTTTACGCAGTTTGATAGCATCGTTTATATCTGTAGAGCTACCTAAATACTTTCGTTTACCATTAACAGATATATAAGCTTCATAACGCACCTTTCCACGTCTAATCCTCTTAGATACACCTTTATGCCCTGTTTCACTATCAGAGCGCACTTTTTTAGTGAGTAATGGGACGTGTATACCCTCTATAGATTTATTTATCCATAGTTTATTTCTGGCGTTTTCTGCTTGCGATTGTCTGGCGCAACCGCATGAAATTGTTTCTCCGCGCCTTAAAGAGGTAGCGTTGGCTTTAAAGGTATTGCCACACTCGCACTTACAATGCCAAAGAGCACTCCCGTTTTTAGTTCTGCCACAGCGTTCTAATGCTGTTAGCTTGCCAAACTTTTTATTTTTTAGATCGAGAGCGTTTTTGGGGACTCTCTTATTTGGGTTATCCATTAAGCGACAGCGCCTTTAACAGCGTCGATGCTAATTTTGCTTACTTTGCCACCAGACACTCTAATAAAATAACGCTCTCCGCCATCGCAAACATCATAAATACCTGCTACTAATTCAAAATGTTTTTCTGTCCAATTCTCGTCATATGCCTCTACAAACTGACGAGAGAAGTTATAAGTAGGGTGAGTACCGTTGATTTTAGCAACCCAAGATTTATGTTTACGGCTACCCGATGATGTGATAATTTTAACTTTTTTAGATTTACGCTTTACATTTTTACCTGCAATGTACCAAGCAATTTTAAGTGACTCTGACATATAATCTTTTGAGCTACCGCCGAATTTTTTAGCGCCTTTATTAGCAAGTCTCCATGCAATATTCATAATTCTTTTCACTTTAACCGCCTCCGTTTAATTTGCTGTTATATATAACATAACATGCAATTAATTATATGTAAAGTAAATTTGAAAAGTTTTTTGAAAAATAAAAAAGCCAGCCTCTCGGCTAGCTCATTCAATTTTCCTCAACGCCACATCTTTTGTCTTATCCTTATCCCACCAGATGAGTTTCTTTTCCACAAGGGCATCAAGTACCTCGTCTAAGTCTCTGGGCGTTTTACCTGTGAATTTAAGTAAATTGCTATATTTGGTGTTCTGATCTTTTATATGCTTGTGATTAAATACAATACGGTACACTTTACGTTCTGCGTCTGTCATGTTATCACCTCATCATTATTTTACTCAGATTGAGCGACAAAGACAAGAACATAAGTTCCCGTACAAGTTTGTGGTTTCATTAGTATGATTCTTTGCTAAACAATTCCATAAAATGAAATTGCAATATGATTTAGGGCTGAGTAAAATATATGAATTAGTGATCAATTCAGATCCTTGCTACGCTTTTTTACTTGATACGAACTCACTTATTCAGAATAAGTTGATCATTGCCCATGTGTTGGCACATTGCGATTTTTTTAAAAACAATGCTCGCTTTGCTCATACGAGGCGAGATATGGTTGAAAGTATGACTGCCACTGCGGAACGAATTCATCATTACGAAATGGTGCATGGTAAAAAAGAAGTCGAAGTTTTTCTTGATGCGGTATTGGCTATACAGGAGCATATTGATCCGAGTATCCAGCGTTCAAAATTAAATTGGACGATGGAAGATGTTTGGGTAGAATTAGAAAATGAGAATGATAAGGGAGTAGAGACTCCTTATGATGATTTATGGCAGTTAGATAAAGCTAAAAAGGATGTTCAAACGGTTAAGAAACCTAAAAAGAAAAAACAGTTTCCACCAGAACGAGAAAAAGATCTTTTATTATTTATTGAACATTACAGTAAGGAGCTTGAAGATTGGCAGCGAGATATTTTAACCATGATGCGTGAAGAGATGCTCTATTTTTGGCCACAATTAGAGACGAAAATTATGAATGAAGGATGGGCAACTTATTGGCATCAAAGGATTTTAAGAGAAATGGCATTGACGTCTGAGGAGGCAGTGGAGTTTGCAAAGTTAAATGCTGGCGTGGTACAGCCGTCAACCACACAGATTAATCCTTACTACCTTGGATTGAAGATTTTTGAGGATATTGAAAAGCGTTATGATAACCCAACGAAACATATGATTGAAAAACAAAGAATTAAACGAGGAAGTGGGCGGGAAAAGATTTTTGAAGTAAGAGAAATTGAATCAGATATTTCCTTTATCCGCAATTATTTAACGAAAGAATTGGCAGCCGAAGAAGATATGTATTTATTTCAAAAAGAAGGTAAAGAGTACAAAATCATTGATAAAGAATGGGAGCATATACGTGACCAGTTAATTTCAAGCAGAGTTAATGGAGGGTTTCCCTTTATTAATGTCGTAAATGGTGACTATCTTAAGGCGGGTGAGCTTTATTTATCTCATGAGTATGAAGGAGTAGAGTTGGATACGACATACTTGGAAAAAACGCTACCTTATATTTATCAACTTTGGGGAAGACCTGTGCATTTAGAAACAGTTTTAGCTGATAGAGCTATCGTGTTTTGTTGTGATGGTAAAAAAATTAATAAACGATACGTAACATGAGAGAAGAGTTCCGGGGAGAAAAAGCACGCCCCGGAATTTTTTGTATGATTTAAACAGGCCAAGCTTGTTCTGTATAAGCCATGTCAAAGAACATATATTCCATTTTGCAGCCGTTTATAAAATGCTGGCGCATTCTTTCACATTCAGCTTCACCAGCATCTTCAGCAAGCTCATCTAGCCATCTCAATGTTTTAGTAATGCTTGGCATTTCTAGATTGCCGTAGAAAGAGATCCAAGGATAGAAAGGGTGACTTTCATCAGGTTTTACGTCGTTCATAAGTCGTTCTCCGATGTCCAAGTAGATCCATGGACAAGGGAGTGCCACAGCCAGCGCTTCTCCTAAGGTGCCGCTTTGGGCTACTTGTAGCATGTAACGACTATAATGGTGGGCATTTGGTGCAAGATTTTCGCCTTGGAGCGCCTCATAGTCTACACCTGCTACATGACAAAAATTATGATGTGGGTGGGTTTCATCGGCTAAAATGAATGAAATGCCTTCATTTAGTAAAGCCATTTTTTCTCTATCCGTGCACTTAGCCATCGTATATGCTCTCGTTTGTATCATGGCGTTCAAATACTCGAAATCTTGTTTAACGTAGTGAATAAGCTGGCCCTTTGACAATTCTCCCTTGCCGATCCCTTGTACGAAAGGGTGATTATAGCAAGCATCAAATAAGTGATTCGTTTCTTTCCGAAGTGTGGTTGTAAAACTCATTATTTGCCTCCTTTAAAATGAGACAAAATCCAACTAGAGAAGGTCATTCAGCTAGGCTTAATGAAGATTAGGAGAGGTGAAATAGACGAATAGAATACTAGGCGTCACAAAATATTGTATTTTAAGACACCAATATTATTAACGGACGAGGTGTAAAACAAAACGTCATTCCTTCAAAAGGAATGACGTGATCAATAACTATCCAAGTCTCGCTAAAATAAACTGAGTTATCGCTACGCCACTTTCCTACGCTAGTATGAACTAGATCAGGTTCAAAGGGATTAGGATTACTACCTATCTCAGCCCAAAAAGGCACCCCTAGTGGATTTTGTCTATGAAATTATACGTTTACTTTACCATGACTTCCCAGGAAATTCAATGCGATATTATTTGTTTTCTGAATTTTTGATGAAAAATGTATCTATCGCACCTTACCTAAAAGAAACGAATGTCTCGCTTTTGTTACGTGTATGCTTTACGGTTCGTTCATGGAAAGGAAGCTGCTGGATAACATATTAATATGCTATATCGCGAATTCAGGTATTTTTAAAACCGATGAAACTAAGCATTCTACCAGTTTTTCCGTTATCCCTTCGATGGGAAAAAAATAAACTCTTTTCACAACTGGTACAGTACTGTGAGACGAGAATGTTAGCTCTATCAATACCAGCATTCAGTAGTAACAACAAATTTAGTTTTTTTAAATCAAGACTGTATTGATCATGACTTACTTTTTCATAAGGTGAATTCGAAATTTGGCTAGAAGAGAGTATGTCATTAACTTCCTTAATGACTCTGTCATCTACCATATAGCAACAAGGGCCGATTGACGGCCCTATAGCGGCGTAAATTTCAGTGGGAGGGATAGATTCGTTAATTTTCCAAAGTTCCACCATCTTCCCAGCGATGTTTTTAACCGATCCTTTCCAGCCAGCATGAGCGATGCCGATTGTATGATGTTCAGGAGCCATATAATAAATTGGGACGCAATCTGCATAGCAAAGGGCAAGGAGGGTATTCGTTTCTGTCGTGTAAAAACCGTCTGTTCCTTTAATACTGTCCTGATAATTGAGTGTCCCGTATCCTGTAAGGTCTTTTGATATTTTGACAATATGATCTTCGTGTACTTGCTCAGCACATGCCCAGTTTTCTAATGGAAATTGGAGTAAATCAGCTAGGAGTCTACGATTTTCTCTTACATTAAGATTCGTATCATTAACGTGCAGACCAAGATTATTTGAGGTGAAAGCGCCGCTGCTTGTACCACCCCGTTTTGTTGTAAATCCAGCTAATATATTCGGTGAGAGGTTGTTCCAGTCTTGCAAAAAAGTTATTGCATCTGTTTGCATTTGAAATGGTTCTTTTATCATGCCCATATACTCTCCTTAAAAATAACATCTATATTATGTGAAGAAGGATCAACCGTTAATAGTCAATTTAGTGTATGCTTGGGCTAGCCAAAAAGTGTGAACAATGAAAAGAGTGGAGAACTGTCCTTTCTATGTTTTTCTAACAAATCATAGAGGGAACATTACTTTTTTTTCTCATTAGCACCATACATATCATAAGCTTTTTGCGTGTTTTTCCGAGCAGTTTTTTTAGTTGATTGTTTTAATTTATAAACAGTAAATGAAGCGGCAGCAAATACGATTATCATTGCAATATAAGCGTATCCCATACCACTGTCAGAAGGGTCTGGCACAGTGAAAATATCCATATCAAACGCCCCCCTTTCTAAAAATCTTTATTAAATTTATTATAACAAGTTTAGCGGATTTTTTCCTTTTTTAACGAGTTCACGTTATCTTTTAGGGGTTAAGGGCTTAATACACAGGCGATCACTCCTAATACTGGGAAGATGAAAATAGCTAAAAGTATTTCCTGATAACCATCCAAAAGATCAAAAACAAGCCCGAAGCAAGGGGATCGAATGCTGAAGCCATAACAGTGACGGCGGTGGCAAATCCTTTAATACTTCCGATATGTTTTCTCCCGAAATAATCTGGCAGGATCACGGAGATGGAAATCCTTTCAATTCCCCCCGATCAGTCCCCAATAACATCGGAGGCCAGGCCCCACATTTAAAAATGGGTAAAATAAAGCAAAAGAATAAACCCAATTTGTCCTACAAAAACAAAAGCAAACATCTGATTTACTTTCATACATTCCATTGCAAATCCTGCATGGTGATTGGGAAAACGGCAATAGCCATTAGGCTTAATACAAAAGCGGCGCCTGCTGGAGACACCCCTCTGAGGTTAAGAATAGATACTAGATGAAATGTTAAACCTTTATTTATCATTGAAGGAATATCGATGCAAAGAAGAATTAGCCAAAATTGTAGCGTTGCCATGGCCTCTTTAAGTGTCCGCGACATGTCTCTTCACGCCATCACGAACTAGTTGCTGTTTTAGTGTGCTTACTATATTTGTTATCCAGCAGTCCCCCCATATCTTCGGGTTTATTTCCCATCATAAAGTAAACGGCTGGAGCAAAGATAACTAAAATCAATGCTCTTAAAATTCTCTACGCATTTTCCTATCTGTATTCATTAATTAACTAAGAATTAAAGGGAGAGAATAGTGTAGAAACGGAGAAAGCCACCGATCATTATTAAGCTGAAAGCACGCCCACGTTTTTCAATAAACCATTAGGGGATTGGGACTAGAGTCATAGATCCTTGTCCTAGCAACCTAATTAGGAAAAAGCCAATGAAGAGTATCCATGGGCTTATAACGAAGCTATTCCAAATACAAACTACAAACGAGAAGAACACTGACGGTAAGTGACATGCGCCTTTCTCCAAATCTGTCTATTGAATTTCCTAGAAGAAACAGCAGGAATCCAGCCTGCTGAATAAAGCTCGGAAACGAGAGAGGGATCCCAATTGAAGTTCAAAATATAAAAATCAATAAAGATCGCGTTAGAGTAAGTTTGATTAGATATGGAAAAAATAGGCTCATTACACCTATAAATACGATGTACCAGCCATAGAAAATGAGGGACGGAGCTGATTTTCTGGTTGTTTATCTATCGTAGTCATATCCTTTCATGTTAAGCTTTAAGGAGAAAATAGGCCATGTATTTGCATCACAACCTTGAAATAATAGGATTTAGACAAACGAAAAAACACCTAACGGATAGGTGTTTTTGAAAGGGGTTTCATACGTGCGATCCAGCTGTTTGAAACAAGAAATACGTTACTTTCCATTAAACAGGGGGCTTCCTTGCATGTATAAGCTCATTTAACAAGCTAAGCAAAGAAATGACCCATAATAGCAAAGAAGAAGACAATACTAAACCCTAAAAAAGTTTTTTTCAATGCAGCTCCCTCCTTTAAAAAAAGTGTTTTAAGCTCAAAATCAGCCTTAAATGTGTATATAACATCCTAAATAGAAATTAAATGATTTCATCACTCTATAACTCATTATATCGGCATTTTAATATATATATCGCTGTATGTGAAGAGGTTTTTAATTATTTTCTTGAGAAAAATATCGACATATTTTTATGTGGTTTATTTAGAAGGTCACGATGCATGTGTGATACATTATTGTCAAACGAACGACAAAAAGGAGGAAGTTGATGACTCTGCTTGCCACGCAGCCTTATTATAAGGTTGAAAGAGAAGTAAACAGTATCGAACAAAAGAATGTAGAATATGAAAGAATGATGTATTTGTATAAAGATAAGCTTGTGACGAAGCGACGGGAATTTCCTGCTGAGAAGATCTTTGACATGTCATATAGGGAACTTCCGGGAGGTGAAGGGCTACTTTATATTCATACGAGTCAAGGGGTATTCTCTTACACGGTAAAGTCAGATCCATTCCCTTTTATCCAAACATTTAAAAAACGAGAGAAAGAGATTTTGGATGAGTTAAAGAAAGAGGACTAATTCAGCAGGTGAGAAGGGCAAGGTTGTTCATGGGAGCCAAAAAGGAGGATATAATGAACTATCGCCGTTTGGGAAGTACAGATTTAAAGCTTAGTGAATTAAGTTTCGGCACGTGGGCCATCGGTGGGGCGTGGGGGAAGACGAGTGATAGAGAGGCCCTGGAAGGATTAAATAAGGCGATTGAGCATGGTGTTAATTTTTTTGATACAGCCGATGTTTATGGGGAGGGACGTAGTGAAAAATTATTAGCTAAAGCTACAAAAGGAAAAAAGTATGACATCTATATTGCAAGCAAATTTTGTCGTTCAGGAGATATCCATGATCCTCTAACTTATTCAGAGCCTTCCGTTCGAAAGTACCTTGAAAACTCCCTTAAACGCCTTAACCGAGAGTACATTGATTTATATCAGATTCATTGTCCACCAATTAAGATTTTGCAGGAAGGTAATGTGTTTGATGTGCTTGATAAGCTACAAAAGGAAGGGAAAATTCGCTATTACGGTGTAAGTGTTGAAACAGTGGAAGAGGGATTACTTTGTCTAGATCAGCAAAATGTAAGAGCTTTGCAAGTTATTTTTAATATTTTTAGGCAAAAACCAGTAGTGAATTTGTTCCCGAAAGCAATTGATAAAGGGGTAGGCATCTTGGCAAGAGTACCTTTAGCTAGCGGGCTATTAACTGGGAAGTTCTCTGAAGGACATCAATTTTCAGAGGATGATCATCGTCATTTTAATAAAGATGGGGATCAATTTAACGTAGGAGAAACATTTGCAGGCATTCCCTTTGATAAAGGGGTAAAATTAAGCAAAGAGTTAGCGTGGATCGCTCATGAGAGGGAGAGTATGGCAACTGCTGCATTGAAGTGGATATTAGAGCACCACGCTGTTTCCACTGTCATTCCAGGCTTTAAAACAGCTGATCAAGTTGAAAGGAACTTAAAAGCTGTTCACGAAAAGAAATTTTCTCAGAGAGAGATGACGAGGCTTGCAGAATTCTACAAACATGATGTACATGATTATATACGAGGACCCTATTAATAAGGAGTTTTGAAACAAGCCTAATTAGGAGTGGAGGGTTAAGAGGGGAAACACTCCTACTTCCCCCCTTCTTACTTTAAAACACACAAAAAGCGGTTATACGATGATGACGTTAGTTTAAGTCAGTCACTGCCGCCAGCTCATCTTCTAGAAAATCCATCAAATTTTTAATCATAGTTTCTGAAAAGTCAAAGGAAATTCCTGCAACAGCATAAACTTCTGGTAGAGAACAGGAGGCACCAAGCTTAAGAGCCTTTTTGTAATTTTCCAACGTTCTTTCTCGATTCTCGCGATATTGTTTATACATTTGCAGTGCACCTAGCTGGGCAATCACATACTCAATAAAATAAAATGGGACTTCATAAATGTGAAGGATACGCATCCAAGAATTTTCAGCCCATGTTTCGTAGCCACTCCAATCAACAACCGAGGAATTGTAATATTTTTGTAACTCGAAAAATTTAGCATTTCTTTCTGCGATTGAATGTGTTGGATTTTCATAAAGCCAATGTTGGAATTGATCGACCACAACTCCCATAGGTAGAAAATTAATAATCCCTTTTAATAGCTCTTTTTTGGCACGAATGAGGTCGGTTTTATTCTCGTAAAACTCATGCCAATGGTCCATTGAAAATAGCTCCATACTCATACTAGCTAATTCACTTGACTCCATTGGTGTGTCACGATATTTACTTAACTTCAATTCTTTTTTTAAATCATTATGAATACAATGGCCCATTTCATGAAGAAGTGTAATGATATCATCGTGTGTTTGTGATGCATTCATAAATATAAATGAAAGCTTTGAAACTGGTAGTGGTGAACAAAAGCCTCCAGGGGACTTTCCTTTTCGTGTTGTCAAATCAAGCATATAACGTTCATCCATTGTTGTTAGTAGATCAGCAAATCGGCTATCCATTTTAGAAAGAATGTTAGTGGTACGTTGAACGAGCTCATCTCTCGTATTAAAGGGTTTCAATGGATGCTCGCCTTTCGCCACACCATTCGTGTCCCATGGACGGTAAAGGTCAACACCTAATTCACTTTTATGAGCCGCTTGAAGCTTTTCTTTAAGGGGAGTGACGTGTTTACGTACCGCTTCAGCCAATGTGTTGCAGTCTTCTGGCGTATAGTCAAACCGTTCGTATTTTTTAAACATATAGTCCCGATAATTAGATAACCCTGCATTTCTCGCTTTTTTTTGTCTAATCTGAATGAGGTCATCCATAATTTTCTGTAAGGGAGTTTCAATTATTGTAAAAGCTTCTGCGATGTGAGAGAAAGCCTCTTTTCGAACAGCCCTTTCATCATTTTCCAAATAAATAGAGAGCTCACTCAAAGTTTTCTCTTCTCCGTGCCAATCCACTGTTAAACGACTTGTATGTTCGAAATAATGAGTGGCTAATAGGTCCTCTTCGACTTCAAAAGCGATATTTTCCTCTCTAAATAGTGCCTTAGCATTCTCTTTACTTTTAATAAATTGCGTATAATGGCTTGAATCAAGCTCTATTTTATAAGGAGAAGCAAGAAATTTCTCATCCAAGAGAGCACTATATTTTTTAACTAAAGGTTCAATTGTTTGCTGATCGTATTCAAATTGCTTTTTTTTCTCTTCGGATTGGCTATAGCATTGGAAATCTATGTAATGACCTGTTAACCCCTCTTCTATTTCATCAAAAAATATTGATTGTTGAATGAGCCAATTTTCTAGGCTTTTGACTGAATCAATAGGTGTATCAAGCAGTTTTTTAAACACAGTTTCAATGGCTTTAGGCCTCTGGAAATCAATTTTTTCCTCATAAAAGTTAGCCATGTTTCGTCCTCCTTAAATTTTTAGTGCTCCTTTCTACAAGGATAATATAGATCATGATAAACGTCTAAAGAAATATTAAATAAACCTATAAAAGAAAGCGTCAATGCGAATAAGTCGTTTCGAGACCTTTTACGTGTACTAGAAGGTAAATGCAAACGGGATAGCTATAAATGTAAAATTAAAAGTGATTGAAAGCTAAAAGGAAATCATCATTTGGATGTGGAAAAAGATAATGACGTGAAAATGAGGAGGATGAAAAAAACATGAAAATATTAGTTTTAGGTGCTGGTGCAACAGGTGGGTATTTCGGTGGTCGACTTCTTGAAAAAGGGGAAGATGTAACATTTCTTGTAAGAGAAAAACGTCATAATCAACTAAAAGAAGAAGGATTAGTCATAAAAAGTGTGCATGGGGATGTGACATTAAAGCCACGGACACTTCTTACAGGAAGTGGTGATGAGCCGTTTGATGTGGTCATCATTGCTACAAAATCATATCATCTTCATGAAGCTTTACAAACAGTGGCACCGTTCGTCAGAGAATATACAACCATTATTCCGCTACTTAATGGTATAGAACATGTGGACGAGTTAACCGCTTATTATTCAAAAAATCAAGTGATGGGCGGCCTTTGTTTTATAGAGTCTACTTTAAACGAAAGAGGACATATTATTCAATCAAGTAGCGTGCATGAATTAACTTACGGGGAGTGGTCAGGGAAAAGGTCTCCTCGGACGAAGGAATTAGCGGCGATTTTTTCTGGAACGAAAGCATCTTTTCGTTTAAGTGATCAGATTGAACAAGATATGTGGCATAAGTATTTGTTCATTACAGTCCTTTCGGGCATAACATCCTTAATGCGATCAGCAATAGGGCCTATTCGAGATACACTTGAAGGAAGGACCTATATTCAGCAACTATTTGAAGAAGTGAGGATTACGATGACGGAGGAAGGGGCACCATTAGCTAATGGTATAGTTGAAAAGCAAATGAGGTTAATTGATAATGCTGATTTCTCCATGAAATCATCGATGCTGAGAGATATTGAAAAGCAACAACCTATTGAGGCAGATCATTTACAAGGTTATTTGCTATTGTTAGCAGAGCGGTTAGGGGTTGAAACACCACTATTAAGGCTGGTTTACCAGCATTTAAAAGTATATGAAAAGAATCTTGATTAAAAAGTGGTTTAATCAAGAAGCGAGGAGGTTGTCTAGATGACAACCTCCTCAGCATTATGCTTATGGTGTTTCAATAATAGTGACTTGAATGTCTTGTCGTCCAAAGGCGATTGCTTCTTCCTGAGAAGGGACATGTAAGTCGATGCGGTTTCCTGTAATAGCGCCACCTACATCACCGGCAATTGCTCGCCCATAACCTTCTACTTCTACAATTGAGCCTAATGGTATAACGGAAGGATCTACAGCAACAACTTTCTCATCTGGATTATTTCTTAGGTCAATCCCTGTTGCTGTAATGCCTGAGCAGCCCTCACAATAAGCTGTGTATGCTGTTGCTTCCATCGTCATTGTGCCTTCTGCTTCAGTATTAGAACTCGTTTCTTCATTGTTAGATTCAGCTTCAGCTGATTCATCATTAGCCTGAGATGTTGTGTCAACTGTTTCCTCTTGGCTTGCGTCTATATTGTTGTTGTATCTACTAGTTAGGTCATGTAAGGCTGCGTAAGTATGCGGACCTGCTATGCCTTCCTCATCTTCAACATCCTCTTCCTGTTGAAAGTGAATGAGAGCTTCTTCAGTAAGTTGGCCAAACTTACCGTCCAGATCACTATCATAATAGCCTAATTCAGCTAAGTCTTCCTGCAATGCGAGAACGAGGTCATTTTCGTCTCCTTGTTCAAGTCCAAGAAGTGCTCCTACTGTTTGGACACCTGCTAGCCCATCGACTAGCAGATCATATTCTTCTTGATAATCTTTTATAGCTTCCTTCGTGGCATCATCAAATTCAGAACTCCATTCGTCACTGTTCTCTGCTTTTTCGAGAAGCTCGTTTTCTTCAAGGAGTTCTTTAAGTTCCACGACATGCTCGTGGGATTTTCCTTTATATAGTAACTTTTCACCTAACTCTTCTTCTCCATCAGCTGCTTGAGCGTCTGTGCCTGTGAAGAAAATGGCGCCGGCTGCCACTGCTGAAATGCCCAATCGTTGAAAAGATCGGATTTTAGTATTTGGTTTCATAAATTGAAAACCTCCTTCATGTGTTTCCTCTTTCAACGATGCTTATCGTATCAACCCCTGGATAAAGGATCAATGGTTTCGGCTATGATTTAATGATTTGAAAAGGGATTGTCAAGGTCTGAAATGTCCCTGTCATTTATAAGAGAATGTTTCAAAGTTACTCATGGTTTAACGACATTGCTCGCCACTCATGTTCAAGAATACTCATTTCATACATTCCCCAATAGGCATTATCCACATTCACGTGATCACGAAAATAGCCTTCTTGAATAAACCCAAATTTTTCGTAAATATGTCTGGCTCGTATGTTTGTATCAAAAACGCCTAATGAGACTTTATGTAGTTGTAACGTGTTAAACGCATAGGAGAGTATTCTTTTTAATAATAAAGGTGTATATCCATTTTTACGTGCTTCAGGAGCTAACAATACTTTTCCAATACGGGCAGATTGATGCTGTAAATTCAGTTTTCCTAATGATATATGACCGATAGGGGAATCAGTAGTTTGAGAGAAAACGGTAAAAATGTGGACTTTCTGAGGCACTTCATAAGACGCAGTTATATAGTTAGTTAATTGCCTATCTGTTAAAGGGTAGTGAAATGATGGGCCTCCCCATTCCATTAATTGTGCTGGAGAAAAATTCTTCACCCATTGTTTTAAATAGATCGAATGTTCGTCAGTGTATGGCACAAGCTTAATCATATTAATCACTCCTTGTTTGAATTAATATTATGATTGTATGTCCAACTGAGAGGAAGCTTATCATTTATAGAGTGTTTCATAAAGTCAAATTATAAAGGATAATGTGATCTAAAACGACAATGTGAATATGAAAGGCCCTTTTCCTAGTTTTAAACATGATCGTGTTTAGTTGATTGAGAAGGGAAATTATTGGTATGATAGACCTTGATATAATAGGGGCTGATGTCGTGTGTGAGTATTATCTCACGGTTTTGTAATAAAAAAACTTTAAAAAAATGAAACAATAATCTGAAGGTGAAGGAAAAGAATTTTACTAAAGGTAAAATCAGAGTAAAATGTTAGATTCTAAAGGGTTTATGTATTCCACCTAGGAGTGTACTCTTCGCCACTAAAAGTGGAAATTAGAAAAGGATGTTCTGCACATGTAATGTACGCTTACATATGTGATGAGATATCATACAGAGGACGAATTGATGCAGTAAGTTACATGATATAGTTTATAACATATAGTGAACTAATTAATTGGTTATGTAATAAATGGCTAAAGGAGACGAGAGAGATGATTCAAAGAAAATCGGCACGCGAGATTGAAATGATGAAAGAGGCAGGAAAGCTAGTGGCAAGTATCCACCGTAAATTAGCAACACTGATAGAACCAGGTATTACAACACTTGAATTAGACGCATATGTAGAAAAAACCTTAACACAATTTGAAGCCAAACCGGCTCAAAAAGGCTATCAAGGCTATAAATTTGCTACGTGCGCCTCGATCAATGATGAGATATGCCATGGCTTTCCAAGAAAAACCCCTTTAAAAGAAGGTGATGTCGTGACAATGGATTTTGTTGTCGATTTAAACGGTGGTCTCGCTGATTCTGCTTGGACATATACGGTAGGAGAGGTGACGGAGGAAATTAAACAATTAAATAGCGTGACAGAGGCAGCGTTATATAAAGGAATTGAAGCAGCGGTTGCCGGGAATAGAGTGGGGGATATTGGTGCAGCGATCCAAGCTTATGTAGAGCCTTTTGGTTACGGGATCGTTCGTGATTTTGCCGGACATGGTATCGGTCCAACGATTCATGAAGAGCCTAACATCCCGCATTTTGGCTTGTCTGGTAAGGGGAAACGATTGAAAGAAGGGATGGTTATAACCATTGAGCCTATGATTAATGCAGGGGGATGGCAGTCTAAAATGGATGATAATGGTTGGACTGCTCGTACACGTGATGGCTCACTGTCAAGCCAATACGAACACACCCTTGTGATTACAGATGGGAAGCCAATTATTACAACTGACCAGGCACAAGACGGCCTCTTTGAGCTTTAAAACGGACTAAACACGATTGAAATAGGCAAGCACCACGTTTTCTCTCTGAACATAGGCTATAAAGAAACGAGAGGAAAGGAGAGACAAACGTGCATAACCGACAATTGCTTGATTGGTTATTACCGAGTTTTCCTGGATACCCAGGAGGATGGGGACCGATGTTTCCAGGGTTTGGCCCGCCACCGCGCCCACCATGGCAGCCTGACCCATGGACAGGAGGTGCACCGACAGAGGGACCTCCTCCAGGCCCGCCACCAGCTGTGCCACCACCTTCTGCTACAGGAGTAGGAGCGCCAGGAACTTTTGCTGTTGATCCAGGAGCTTTTCGGAGATGCTTAAATCGTTATACGTATGTGACGTTGAATGATGGAAGGCGATTTTGGTTTTGGCCCGTATTTATCGGTCGTACGTCCGTAGCGGGTTACCGTTGGCGTCCCCGTCAGTTTCGATGGGTATATATGGGGATTGATACTAATCAAATTAGATTTTTTCAATGTTCATAGTTTTACTCCCCCCGATTATTATCAGGGGGATTTTTATAGGGAGAGAAGATGTGGTCCGTAATTAAATAGAAGATAGCCTGCAATAGCTAAAATTAAAATGGTAATAAAGACTAGCCATTTATATCGGTATGAGCGTCGTCTTGAGGGAGCTTTTTCGATGCGAAAGTGACCATACATTGTTTGGGCTCCTTTCAAATGGAAGTTGGACTCTAAATACCTCTTTTAATAAGTTTTAAAACTAGTGAATGACAGTATTGATTTAACAACTGGATGATTTCATAACGATGCTTTTAAAGCAATAACACACTAATATGCAATAAATTTCTTATAATATACGGATGACAAAACGAACCTTCAATCATGACATTAGCGTCCGTTCTTTACCTCTCTTCTCAATTGTGAACCTAAAGTAGATAGGTGGACGAGCTAATTTCACTTAGCTTTGGAAGGATGACTGTTGCCTTTTACGAGTATATGTGTGATGGTTGTCAGTTACGACAAATTATTATTACGAAAGAAGTTATGTTTGATAGATCACTGAGAAAATGATATATCAATACCAATATAATGGATTTAGGAAAAAAGATGTTTAATAGTCTTTCGTTTGTGGTAAGTAGTTATGATGAACTTAAATTTGTTATGGGGGATAGAGCTTATGCCATCAAAATTTATGCAGAAAGCCGGAGAAAGACTAGTAGAAGAAAAAGAGCGTCTTGTTAAAGACGTGAGAGAGGCATTTTATCAAAAACATGAAAAAGCCAGTCAGGAATTATCTAAAGTGGAATCTAAAGATTATCTAGTTGAACTTTTACATA
The DNA here is from genome assembly GCF_002019735.1 of Salipaludibacillus agaradhaerens. Lineage (NCBI taxonomy): Bacteria > Bacillati > Bacillota > Bacilli > Caryophanales > Bacillaceae > Salipaludibacillus > Salipaludibacillus agaradhaerens. Next base: position 1,218,044 of record NZ_KV917378.1, on the reverse strand, counting down.
GAATTGGGCAGACACTGATAGAGATGAATGAATCGGGAGAAAAAGTTTATATTGAAGAGTGGGCAAAAAGATTTGGTAGACTAGCTGTGGAGTCAGGAGTATCCGTTGATAGGGCGATGCTTGTCCTCCCATTCCTTCGTAAAGAAATATATAATTTTATTAGGAAAGATTTTAAACAGATGAATATGCCATTGGAAGATTATTTTTATGTAGCAGATGTTATAAATCCGATGTTTGATCAAGTGGTATACTCATTTACACAAACATACGTCGAATACAACGAACAAACATTTAAACAGGCACAGGAAGAGTTAATGGAGCTCTCAGTCCCAGTAGTACCGCTTACAAAAGAGGTCGCTATTTTACCGATTATAGGTACGATCGACACATATCGATCAAAAGAGTTGTTAGAAAAATCATTAAATAGAGGGAGAGAGCTAGAGTTATCTTACTTAATTGTGGACCTTTCCGGTGTACATGTGATTGATACAGCAATCGCCCATAATTTATTTCAATTGAATGATGCTTTGAAGATTATCGGAGTGACTGCCGTTATTTCGGGACTTAGACCTGAACTTGTACAAACAATTGTTAATCTAGGTATTTCATTTAAACATATGCAAGTCGTGAGCAACCTCGAGCAAGCCTTGCAACTCACGGGTCTTAAAATTAAAGAAAATAGCCAGGTATTAAAGTTATAATATTATTTTACTATAAAAATTAGTCCTTTAGTGTTAATCCTTTATCTTCTCCTCAAAGTTAGATATCTATGGGATAATTGCCCTCAGGAGGTGTTGAAAAATGATGAAAAAAATTATTCCATCATTACTAGCTTTAGGATTAGTGTTGCCACTATTCGGTTCTGTGACTGAAGCCCAGTCTGTACACAGTGTAGAATCGGGTGATACGCTTTGGAGTATTTCCCAAAGCTATGATGTTTCTCTCTCTGAATTGGTAGAAGAAAATGACCTGTTTAAACCGTTCACTATTCAGACTGGTCAGGAGCTCTCAATTCCTACTAGTAGCCCTGAACTCACTAGCAATCAAGTAAAACAGGAAACTGATAGCAGCTTGTCTGAATTTGAACAAGAAGTCATACGTCTCACGAATGAAGAAAGAGAAAGCAGAGGCCTAGACTCATTTGACATAGCAGAAGATGTTTCAGAGGTTGCTAGAGTCAAATCTGAGGATATGAGGGATGACGATTACTTTTCACACACTAGTCCAACTTATGGCAGTCCTTTTGATATGCTGAGGAGCTTCGATATTTCCTATAGAAGTGCTGGAGAGAACATTGCAGCTGGACAAGCTACTCCAGAGCAGGTAGTAAATTCTTGGATGAATTCACCAGGGCACCGAGCGAATATTCTTAATAGTGATTTCACTCATATTGGTGTCGGTTATGCTGAGGGCGGCTCTTATCGTCACTACTGGACACAAATGTTTATCAGTCAATAATTAGAATTAAGAGGCTGTTCCAAAATGTCATCACTAATGACTTTTGGGGCGCCTCTCTTTATTTAGCTACTTTTCTTTTTCCCTTTTTTGATTCTTTTATGGATATTCCACTTTAAAAGGGATGGATAATACTAATGTGCCCCCATTTTGGTTGTTTTGGAAAGGTACTTTAAAGTTACATTTCTTCATAATTTAAAAATATTGCCTTGGTTATACAAAGTAAGGGGTAGTCCTGTCAGGACACCTCAGTGTAAAGAGTTGGTGACATCGTAAAGAGGATGAATAAAGAAGCGTTATACACTACGATTTACGTAAAATAGTCTACGTGAGCCTCTGGGAAAAAACGTTCTTGATAGTCATGAAGTGTTTTCTTGATATCCTCTTGTTCCTCTTGTTGATAAACATACTTTCCAATTCCATATTTCCCCCATTTATATTTACGTTTTTCTTCATCTAATTCAAGTTTTGTCATTGGGTAATTTTTTTGAATTACTCGTTTAGCTGGTTTTGTGAAACGATGTTGTATCAGTTCAAATGTGATGTCGTCGCGAATGTTATCAGGTAATTGACTATCTAATTTTTCGAACATATTTAAATAACCTTCTTTCCATCCGTCGTGCAAATAGATGGGGGCAATGATGAAGCCTAATGGATAGCCAGCTTCAGCAACTTTAACAGCGGCGTTAATACGTTCATTTAATGGAGAAGTACCTTGTTC